>CAYQUV010000007.1:0-25455 GCA_964421005.1 uncultured Candidatus Saccharibacteria bacterium | reverse complement strand
TAAAGGTCGAAGGATTTAAAATTTTATTAAAAAAATAAAATATGAGGAAAATAGCTTTAGGAATATTAGTCGGAGCAGCTGCTTTGGTAGTTACCGGAGTGGTTGTGGCTAACCCAGCCGATTCTAAATTGTTGCCGGCAAAAGTTATTCCATCGGGCACAGAGATTGCTGTGCCACAACAGGCAATCAATGCTCCGGCTGTTAATGCTGGAAGAGTGATTGTTCCGACACCGGATATTTTGGATTCTATTGTTTATTGGTTTCAAGGTTGCAGACAAGCCCAAGAATTCAGTGATGGAGTAGCTTTTGAATGCCCTCCAAAAGTAGCCGCTAAATTAATAGCCAAAGGAGAAGCCAGAGAAGACAGGTTATTCCAACTTTATGATTTAGAAGCAGATGTTCAAATAAATGCCGATGATGTTTGGAATTTGGGATACGATGGAACCGGCGTGACTGTCGCCATTTTGGATACTGGGGTGGATGAGCGGCATATTGAGTTGAGCGACAGTATTGTTGCTACCAAGAATTTTATAAAAGGACCTGGTTTTGACAGTGTTGGCCACGGCACTCATGTTTCGGGCATTGTTACCGCCAATGGTGTTTACGATATAGAGGGCAACAAAGCAACCGGGGTCGCACCGGGGGCTAATATAATTGTTGGAAAAGTCTGCGGTGATACAGGTTGTTATGAAAGTGACATAATAGCCGGAATTGAATGGGCAGTGGCTCAAGGAGCCGATGTCCTTAATTTAAGCCTGGGTGGCGGAAATTTTGGTTCTCATTGTGATAATGACCCCCTGGCAGCAAAAGTTAATTGGGCGGTTTCTCAAGGTTTGGTTGTTGTGGTTTCATCCGGTAATGATGGTGCTGGAGTAAGTTCACCAGCTTGTGCTTCCGGAGCAATTGCTGTTGGAGCTGTAGATAAATCAGATGTGAGGGCAAGTTGGTCAAACTATGGAGAAGCTCTTGATATTGTGGCTCCGGGTGTTGATATTCTATCAACTTACTCTTGCCGGGCAGCCGGTGATTGCCGTTCTTACTGGTATGCCTGGGGCTCAGGGACAAGCATGTCTGCTCCTTTTATCGCCGGAACAGCAGCTTTGGTTCTTCAAAAAAATCCAGGTTATACAGTAGATGAAGTAAAAGAAGCAATATACAGCACAGCCCTTGATTTGGGAACAGCCGGCTGGGACCAATACTTTGGTTATGGAAGAGTTGACGCTTTGGCAGCTGTTAATTATCAGAAAGTTTGTACATCAAATGAAGATTGTAATGATAATAATGAATGCACTGAAGATGTATGTAACCCAGATGGAACATGTTCCAACACACAGTTAGCAGATAATACTGCTTGTTCAGGAGGAATCTGCTGCTCAGGAAATTGTGTTGTATCAATTTGTTCATCAGATGCCGATTGTGACGACGAAAATGTTTGTACAACCGATGTTTGTAATAATGCCGGAACCTGTTCGGCTTTATGTAGTAACAGGTGGCCAGCCTGTAACCTATCAGAGAGTGATGGATGCTGCGGACCGGAATGCACAAGTGAAACCGATGTAGACTGCCCAACAACAGACTCATGTCTCAACTGTTTTAAAGGGGTGTGTGATGGTAAGTGTAATCCAGCAAAAGAAGATGCAACTTGTCCGGATTGCCAGTAGGAAAATCAGCAATAATTAGAGAATTAATTGGTAATTTTTACTCATTGTTAAAGAAAGATTTTGAAAAACAAAACCCCTCAATTGAGGGGTTTTGTTTTTTATTTTTAAACTTCGGTTTAATTCGGGCTTTAGTCAGTCTTGATTTTTTTAATAAAGATTGATAAATTAGTTGAGAATTGGAACATTTAAAAAATAAAAAAGGAAAGGAGAATATTATGAAATGCGAGATTTGCGGAAAGAATTCAGTTGAAGTATTTGTTATACTTCCTATAAAGAAACCGGACGGCTGTCTGAATACTATAGCCTGCCCGGAGTGTGCTGAAAATTCTTCTGCCTATTGTAAAAAGCACGGAAGACCCCATCTGGGATTTAGCGATGATGATACCACTGCTTGCGCAATGTGTATTGAAGAAATGGTAGCCGAGAAGATACCAGAAGAAGTTAATATTTTTAAGAGATTTCAAAAAAATCTACCTCCGGCAGAAAGACATCGTTTGTTGAAATGGGCAGAGGATTTTGCTCCGGTTGCCGGAGATTCCAAGGGTGTTTGTACTTTGAGGGCTATAGCAACAAAAGCTTTGAGAGAGAAAAAAAGTTTTGAGGAGGTGGTAGAAAGAATTATTAACGAAAAATCGGTCAGTTATATTCTTCCTTTCGGTTATTGACAAAAAAATCGGGGAGTACTTGGACAGCCCTCCCCGATTTTTTCAGATTTTACAAATTTCTTAAATTTGTTTAAAAAACCCGGATAAAAGCCCTACTAAAATTTGACAAGGGTTTATAAAAAGTGTATATTCTAAAAATTACTTGCTCTTTAAATCTTACCTAAATTTTTAGCGGTAAGAAAGTAAAGAGTAGGTCGTTTAAAAAGTCGTTGAATAATTTTCCATTACCGAATTTCTGGTTTTGGAATTTAAAAGAAGATAATGAATAAGAAACTTTATATAGGAGGTCTTTCTTATGATACTACCGAAGATTCTCTCAAGGATTTATTTTCAGAAGCAGGCAAAGTTGATTCTGCGGCTATCATTATTGACAGAATATCCGGTAGATCAAAAGGATTTGGTTTTGTTGAAATGTCTTCCGAAAAAGAAGCCGAAAAGGCAATAGAAATGTTTGACGGAAAAGAATTTGAAGGAAGAAACATCAAAGTGGCAGAAGCCAGACCGATGAAAAAAAGACCTTTTAGAAAGTTCTCCGGTCCCAGTGAAGGCTTTAATCAATAAAGATTAAAAGACTTCTCAAAAAGAGAACAAAAAAACAAAAGAACCCTTTAAGAGGGCTCTTTTGTTTTAAGAATAAATAAGATAGAATAAAACAGAATAAGATGATAAATAAAATAATATGGATCGGGAATACATTTTAATTTTAATTATTCTAATCATTATTTTCAGCGGTGGAATTTTATGGCTGTTTCAGAAAGAAAATTTATCAATCAATGATTTGCTGGGAGCGGGAAGATCGGAGGATATAGAGAAGCAAGAGAGGGTAGATAGTTCAGGAGGGATGGAAAACCCGGAAGAGACGGAGAAAGCGGGAGAAACGGAGCCGGAAGAAAATAAAAAAGAGGTTTCCGAAAACGACAGATTCAGAAGTCTGGTTATAAATTTTGTCAGGGAAACGGCCGAGAATTATTTTGACGAGAAAGCAACAGAGTATCCGCAAGAATTGGAAATTGAAGGCAACTTTGAGCCGTATATATACATATATGTAGAAGGAGAGGTAAAGGGAAAGGGAGGTGGAGAAGATAATGTATTATACAGGGCTTTGGAAAAAGCCGTTCACAATGCTCTGGCGAACTCGAGAGATAATAATTTTTCTGAAGAGGAGCTAAAAAAGGCAAGATTTTTGGTTAAATTTTTCTACCCGCCCGAACAATTTTCTTTTATAGAATACGAAGGCGAAGGAAGAGAACTAATCGGCGATTTGGTTGTGGTCAGAAATCTGGATAAAGAATTAATCCGTCAGAAAATAGCTGAGGGAAAAGAGTTTTTATATAGAGTAGCCCATAAGGATAAACACGGTTTTTATAAAAAATACGATGCTTTAAATGACAGTTTTGAACCGAGACTCCACACCGTTTATTCCGCTTCGATTATATACACTTTTTTATATATCTATGATTTGGAAAAGGACGAAGAAATTTTGAAACATCTTTCTGACTGGGCTGATTTTCTTCTTTCTATGCAAAATAAAAATAAAGAGAGTGAAAGATACGGCGCCTTCCATTATTCTTATTATTTAGACAGAGAAGAAAAGGAAAATAAATTCGTGGTCGGGACGGCTGCTTTGAGCATATTCACTTTGTTAAGATTATATGATTTAACAGGTGCTCCGGAATATTTGGAATCTGCCAGATTGGCTGGAAATTGGCTGACTACGATGCAAAAAAAGAATGGAGCGATGCGAGCTTATGTAAAATATTCAAACGGGGAGTGGATTTTTGAAGATAAGGAATCTCTTCTTTACAACGGCCAGGTTCTTTCCGCTTTGAGCAAACTTTACCGGGCAACCGGTGATAAAAAATATTTTGAAGCAGCCGAAAAAATTGCCCAATGGTTTAGCCAGAAGTACGAAAAAGAAAAAGGTTATATCAAAGGCGAATACCGGGAAAAGAACCCGATATCAAATTGCTGGGTGGTAATGTCGTTGATGGATTTTTATAAAGCGAGCAAAGATGAATATTATAAAGAGATAATTTTCCCTCTTTCCGAAGAAATTTTAAAAAACCAGAAAAGCGATGAAACCCAGCCTTTGTATTACGGCGGATGGGCCGGAGCATATTCTTCAAGCGGACTAGGCTGGATAACCGAAGTAATGGCAGAAACTTACAGATTTTGCAGGGAAGAGAACAGGGGAGATTGCGAAAAATACAAAACTGCTGTTATTAAGGCTATAAGATGGCTCCTGCAGAGCACCTATTCAAAAGAGAACTCATTTTTTCTTCCCAACCCGGAAAGAGCAATCGGGGGTGTTTTCTGGAATATTGACAATAAATATGTGAGAACCGATTCAGTCTGCCATGCTTTAAACGGATACATCAGGATATTTGATTATCTGGAAGACGGATTATTGCTTTCGATTAAAGAAGAACCGCTCGAAACAATTTTGGCTGAAATCAAGAAATAAAAAAGGAACCAACTGTATCAGAATTTTTGGTCTCGCTTCCTTATTTACTTTCTTGATTTTGTTGCTATTATAGAGAAATGAAACCTTTGAATATTTTCGGTTTAATAATATTTTCTCTGGGTCTGGTAATTTTAGCAGGTTTTGGTTTCTATGAATTTTTTAAAGACGCAGAAATTTCCCAACTTGTGAAATGGGGAATTGGCGTTGTAATTTTAGGGTTAATTATTCTCTTGATATCTCTGATATTTGAAAGGTTAAAAGATAGAGAAAAAGAATTATAATAGTTAAAAAACAATGATTCTTACAACTTTAAACAATGTTCCGGGGAGAGAAATTAAAGAAACATTGGGATTGGTTCGGGGCAACACTATCAGAGCAAAACATATCGGCAAAGATATTTTAGCCGGTTTAAGGAATCTTGTTGGCGGAGAAATTAAAGAATATACCGAAGCTCTAAGCGAAGCCAGAGAGGTGGCTATTAGAAGAATGATTGAAGAAGCCGAGAAATTAGGAGCAGACGCCATTTTGAATATTCGTTTTACCACATCCCAGATTATGGGCGGGGCAGCCGAGCTTTTGGTTTACGGCACCGCTGTAAAATTAGCCGCCTAACGAAATAGTTGAATGGAAATGGTTTGAACTGGATAGCTTACAGAAATCGATTTTCTTTCCCGGTGAACTTTCACCGGGAAAGAAATGGGAAGTAGTAGAAGCCAAAAACAAAACAGTAACAGAAGGGAATTATTTTATCCTTTATCATGTCGAAGACCCTCCTCTTAACAGAGAAGATGAAAAAAAGCTTCTCGATTTATCTCTTGATATGGATGATGGGCTTGCCATAGCGCCGGGAGGATTCGGGATTGGATTAGACGGTCCCTACCAGAGAACCCGATCCACCTTCTATATTCTCTATATTCATATCATTCTTCCGGCCGGCAAGGATATACTCTTTTGTCCTGTCTGGACGATTGATGATATTGTAGCCCGTTTCAAGTGATTTCGGACAATCTAAGAGAATTCCGGAAATCTCAAATGGTTCAGACAATCTCAAATTATCATTTAAGTTATTCTAAACCCTCAAGGATAAAAATATTCTTGGGGGTTTAATATTTTAAAATCTCCTCATTATGTTAAGATGAAACAATGGAAATTAAGGAAATAAAAACGGAAGATTTGATTCCCGAGAAGTTTATAAAAGATAAGGTAGAGGAAATTTCTAATCTTGTCGGCAATGGAAAGGCAATAACAGCTTTGTCGGGCGGTGTTGATTCCTCAGTTGTTACGATTTTGGGTCATAAAGCTTTGGGCAACCGGCTCAAAGCTTATTTTATTGAAAACGGCTTAATGAGAAAAAACGAGGCTCAAAGAGTTGTTTCTTTATTTAAAGGGTTAGGAGTTCCCGTAGAATTAGTTCAAGCAGAAGAAAAATTCTTTCAGGCATTAAAAGGAATAGAAAACCCTGAAGAAAAAAGAGAAGCTATCCGCCAGACATTTTACAAAGATGTTTTTGGAAAACTTGTCAGAGAAAGCGGTGCAAAATATCTTTTACAGGGAACAATTTTAACCGATATAGATGAGACAATTGCCGGAATTAAAAGGCAGCATAATGTTTTTAAACAGTTGGGAATTGACCCCGAAAAAGAATTTGGCTACAAAATTATAGAGCCCTTGATTCAGCTTCGCAAAGACGGGGTAAGGAAAATTGCCCGAGCTCTCGGCTTACCTAAAGATGTGACTGAAAGGATACCTTTTCCCGGACCGGCTCTGGCAGCAAGAGTGATAGGGGAAGTTACTCCTTCTCGAGTGGAACTGGTGAGAAAAGCAACTGCTATTGTTGAAGAAGAACTTGCCGGAACTAATGCTTTTCAGTATTTGGCAATTTTACATCAAGATAGAGTAACCGGCTTAAGAGAAAACAAAAGAGATTTTGGTTTTCAGATTGAAATCAGATGTTGGGATAGTATTGCGGCTCTGACTGCCGCACCCACAAGATTGCCTTTTGAAAAATTAGAAAAACTGGCTGAAAGAATAACCAGAGAAGTTCCCGGAGTTGTCAGTGTCACTTATAATATAGCTAAAAAACCTCCTTCCACAATAGAAGCTGTTTAGTCTTATTTCAAATTATAAAAGAAAAAGGACTGCGAAATTCACAGTCCTTTTAAAAACTACCCGATAAAAATAGATTCAGGATAGGACGGTAACAGTGTCAATTACCTGTGTACCAATCCTCAAACGATTATTGAGCTCAGCTTCATATTGAATTTCATCAAATTCGGTTAATATTCCCATCGCACTCTGTTTCTTTTTGCCTAAGATTCCTCTGGCAGTTGGTGTTTCTACCGAATAAGTGATTGTTATCTTTTTGCCAACTGCTGATTTCAGTGCTGTGCAAATTTTCATGTCGGTACCTCTGGTTAAAAACGTTTTTTCGGCAATTAAATAATGTTCACCAACATCTCGCCGTAAATCCAAACGGTTGCCTTTCGGATTTTCTCCAGGGATAACTCTAATCTTTCCGCGGTCAAAAGCGGACAAGAGCTTCCCTCGAAGACGTTTTGCGACATCAGCCATTGTCTCTCCCGGTTTGATGGCACCGTTGGCGTCCATGTAAACAATGCGAGTGCCCTCCGATTTGAAAACCTTTTCCTTTTTATCATAACCCATCCCAGAAGGAATGAGTTGTATCCTGTTCTTGGCAAAATGTTTAAAATCTATTTCGATCCGTTCTCCTTTGGCATAGGACCATGGATATCCTTTTTGCCCGCTTGGTCCTCCTTTACCAATAACCAAAGGAATGCTAATCGATATTTGATTTTGCCTGACCTCGGGGACGATTTCATTCAAATTTCCATCAAACATTGCCTTGATAAGGTGGCCAAGATTTCTTAACCGTTTGACCACGGGTTGAAACTCAGGCTCGCCGGGACGGATGTTCATTTCGCACATCCTAATTCGTTGCGGTCGCATCCGGCTATCAAACGATATTATACATCCCGGATACAAGACGCATGGCCTTAAAATATTTTTTGCTCTCATTGCCGCAACAAAAGGTTCAATGATTTGTTTTCGTGCCATCTCGACCAGTTCTACCGAGTCCATCGGGTGAGGAGAGAGGCTTGCCATCCCGCCGGTAATTGGGTTATCTTTGCTAGCCGGACCAGCGAAACGTTCAGGGTAATCCATTGCCGTGGGCAAAATTTGGAAGTTACCGTTTTTGTCCACAAGAACCGTAAAACTAATTTCGACTCCCGACATTCGTGACTCGATCAAAAGCGGCCAAGTATTGTTTCCGCAAATACTTACATAGTCCTTTCCGCTTTCTGTTTTGTTGCAATACTTTTCCACGAGAGTATTGTAGACTTCTTTAATCTGCCAGGTGTCCAAAATAACATGAGACCCTTTTCCGCCGGCGCTGTAGGGATATTTGACCACTGCTCCGCCATATTTATCAATCATTTCTAAAATAGTCCGAAGAACTTCCGGATAATCTCTTATGTCAACTTCGCGCCAAGCATCGGCTACCGGTACTCCGAAATCTCGGCATAGTTTCTTGCAGGCAATTTTGTCGCCTTCTATGAAAGCTCCATTTTTTGAAAAACCGGCGATTCGATTGCCAAAACCAGCTTTGGCGACTTCGTCGACAAGACCTTGATAAAGCAAGTCTTCGGGCATCGGAATTACACAATCAATAACTCCTTTTTTTAGTGCCGCGACGATGGCGGTCGTGTAGGAAGACACGGAATTATCGACCGTTGGAATAAAACTTATTGGCCAATCCATAATTTTGGCAAATTCCGGCATTGCCGGCGTCCCTCTTATAACAACTCCGTGAAAATTATCATTGCCGCTTTCACTTTTAGCAGTTGCTACTACAATAGCGCTGAGTAGCGTTCGCCCGTCCGTTCCCGCAAAACCGATTTTATAACTCATCTTCGTTTCCTCCGTTCCTGTAAATGTGTAAAAGTTAAAGAGCTATTAAATTTCTAATAAAGATTAACAGATTGAATCTGTTTTGTCAATTGAATGCACAAGATGAGTACATTGATTTGACGAAAATCTAAATTATATCAGGATAATTTATTATTTATTTGCTCGTTAAAAACAATAAAACCAAGTTCTCTACGGGAAAGGAAAAAGCGATGAAAGAACCATTAATGGAAACAAATATCCAAGCGTATCCGTGTAGAAGGGGCAAGATTCGGGATATTTACGACCTTGGCGACAAATTGGCTATAATCGCCACCGACCCCATCAGTGCCTTTGATGTGGTGATGGCCAACGGCATTCCCGACAAGGGAAGAGTTTTAACCGGTATTACCAAATTCTGGCTGGAAAATCTTTCTCTCGTTTCACCAAACCATTGCCAGAGTACAGAACTCAAAGGTTTTCCCGAGCCGTTCCAAAAACCGGAATTTGAAGGCAGAGTTATGCTCTGCCAGAAAGCCGGGGTTCTGTCCATTGAATGCGTAGTCCGGGGTTATATCACCGGAAGCGGCTGGAAGGATTATCAGAAAACCGGGAAAATCTGTGGCATTGGACTTCCTTCGGGATTGAAAGAGTGCCAGAAACTGCCGGAGCCGATTTTTACTCCATCCACCAAAGCAAAGAGCGGCCACGATGAAAATATTTCCTTTGAGCAAGTTTCTGAGTTGATTGGTCTTGAAAAAGCTATAAATATAAGAAGTTGGAGTCTGGAGTTGTACGAAAAAGCCCGTAACCTTGCTTTGAAAAAAGGAGTAATTATTGCCGATACCAAATTTGAATTTGGTATGGTTGACGGTCGGGTTGTTCTTATTGCTCCGGATTCAAGCCGATTCTGGCCCAGGGAAAGATATATTCCCGGCAGAAGCCAGCCAAGTTTTGATAAGCAGTTTGTCCGTGATTATCTCCAGTCACTCTGCGATACCGGTGAATGGGACAAATCTCCTCCGGGTCCGAAATTACCTGAAGAAATTATTAACGAAACCAGAGAAAAATATCTGAAACTCTATAAGATTTTGACCGGCAATGATTTGCTGAAAGAATAATTAATTATCAGCAGTATAAGCAAGTTGCCGTAAGTAGTTTTAAAGCAAAAGCCCGCTTTTCAAAAACCGGGCTTTTTATTACTTGCTTTTTTTGCCGTATAAAGATAAATTAGAATAAAGTAAAGAAAATAAAATTATGTCTAAAAAAGAAATTACCCCGACCCACACCTTAAAAAACCTTCGGTTTTTTTACGTCGGCATCTTCGATGCCTCCTATAATCTTAGCGATAGCGAGGAATATATTGTTCTGAGCGAAGCTCATGGTTCATATTTTTCCAAAACGGGATAATTTCAAAATTTTTTTATGTCTAAAAAAATAATCATAATAATTATTATTATCGTTGTTTTAATTCTGGCCGCTTTTAAGATTTTTATTGATGAAAAAGAAACCGTCCTGAATACGGAAAAGGTAAGAAGAAATGATGTTCTGGAGGAAATTTCGGAAACCGGGGTGGTTAAAGTTTCAAAGGAAACAAATCTCGGCTTTAAAACAACCGGCAGAATTGAAAAAATATATGTAGAAGTTGGCGATATAGTCGAAGCCGGCAGTGCTCTGGTAAAACTTGAAACTGCCGATATTATGATTCAACTCGAGGAAGCCAAAGCTTCTTTGGAATATTCCCAGGCAAAACTGGATAAGCTTTTAGCCGGAGCTTCAGAGAGCGAGATTGCTTTAGCCGAAGCTCAGGTTTCTACCGCTCAAACTTCCTTAGAAAATGCCAGACAGAATTTAAAAGATATTGAAACAGAAGCAGAAGAAGACCTTAACCAGGCGTATGAAGACGCTTTAAATACATTAGATGACGCTGAACTTAAAATTTATAATGCTCTCAATACAGTTGATTCGGTCCAGAGAACATATTTTCGTTCCAATGACCAGGAGAGTATTAAGGTTAGAGAAAAGAAAAATCTTATTGCTGAAGAATTAGAAAAGGCAGAATATTATATTGATATTGCCAAAAGTCATCAAGTCCGTGAAAATATTGATACTGCTCTCTCTGAAACAAAAGATTCTCTTGATAAAACTTTTGGCGCTTTAGCGATTATCCGCGATACCTGCGACGAATCAATTTATAAAAATACAGTTTCTGACATTGACAAAACTTCTTTAGATACCGAAAAAACAAACATTAACACAGCTCTAACCAATATCACTGATTCTCAACAGACTATTTCTTCTACCAAATTAGCCAATCAATTAAATATCAATACTGCCAAAGCCAGTGTTTCTGCTGCTGAAAGAGCTTTAGAAGAAGCAGAGAAAAACCTGGCTAAACTAACAGCTTCTCCTTCTCAGGAAGACATTAACTTGCACCGGGCTGAAGTAAAGAAAGCTCAAAGTCAAGTGGCTCTTTTTGAAAATAAACTGAAAGAAGCCACTTTGAGAAGTCCGGTTGATGGTCAGATTATAAAGGTAAATAAAAGAGTAGGGGAGACGGTCCAGCTGACAGATTCTGTAATTGTTTTAATTCCGAGCAGACCCTTTGAAATAGAAACAGATATCTATGAGGAAGATATTGTTAAAATCAAGCCCGGGGACCCGGTTGATATTACTCTGGTTGCTTTTCCCGATGAAATATTAAAGGGAAAAGTAATTTCAATCGACCCGGCTGAAAAATTAATTGAAGGAGTTGTCTATTATAAAGTTTCTATTGGTTTTGAAGAAGAAAAGGAAGGGCTTAAACCGGGAATGACAGCAGATATTACTATTGTTACAAATATTAAAGAAAATGTTCTTTCTATTCCGGAATCGGCTCTGCTCGAAAAAGACAAGAAAATGTTTGTTCAAGTTTTTAAAAACGGCGAAATTGAGGAAAGAGAAATTGAGATTGGCTTGGAAGGAACCAACGATTTGGTAGAAGTCATTTCCGGATTAGAAGAGGGAGAAGAAGTTATTCTTCAATAAAAAACTGATTTCTCTGATTACTCGTAATTACAAAAAGCAGAACAGCCAATTCCTTAATTGTGAAGCGGTTGAGAAAACAAGGCAAATGATTGTTTTTAATTATTTTTATGCCAGAGCCTTTAATAAAACTGGAAAACGTCTGGAAAACTTATCAATTGGGAAAAGTGGAACTTACTGTTTTAAAAGGAATAAACCTGGAAGTATATCCAGGTGCTTTTGTAACAATTATGGGACCGTCCGGTTCCGGTAAATCAACTCTAATGCATATTATCGGCTGTCTGGATACTCCCTCTCGAGGAAAAGTTTTCCTGAAGGGAAAAGATATTTCTCAATTATCCCAAAACCAGCTTGCTGAAATCAGAGGCAAAGAAATCGGTTTTGTTTTTCAACAGTTTAATTTATTGTCCAATCTTAATTCTCTTGAAAACGTAACCCTGCCGATGGTTTTCCGGGGATTTTCAGAAGAGAAAAGAAAAAAAAGAGCAAAGAATCTTCTTTGTTCAATAGGATTGAAAGATCGTCTTTATCACAAACCATCGGAACTTTCGGGAGGGGAGCAGCAGAGAATTGCTATTGCCAGAGCTTTGGCTAATAACCCAGAGATTATTTTAGCTGATGAACCAACCGGCAATTTAGATTCAACCACTGGGAAACAAATTCTGGAAATTTTAGTGGATTTACACAAGAAAGAGAAAAAAACAATAGTAATAGTTACTCATGATCCCAACATTGCGGCTTATAGTGAAGAAATAGTTAACATCAGAGACGGCGAAATTATCACCAATCATAAAACAGCAGAAAAATTTCTCTGGAAGAAAAACGAAAGAAAAATATAAGAACTTACCGAGTGCAAGCCATTGTTTAACCTATGATAAAAGAATATTTTAAAATTGCTGTAAAAAGTCTTAGAACCAGACCTCTCCGTAGCTGGTTGACTATTTTCGGCATCGTAATCGGCGTTTTTTTAGTTATTTCTTTGCTTTCTTTGAGCGAGGGTATAAAAACAGCTGTTATGAAACAGTTGAGAATGATGGGAAAAGATTTAATTATGGTTTTCCCAGGTGAAATCACTGATATAATGACTTCCTTTCTCGGCGGATTAAAACTAACCGATGATGATTTGAGGGTACTGGAAAAAACCGAAGGGGTGGAGGTGGTTGTTCCGGCGAGCTGGAAAGCAGAGGTAATGAGATGTGAGGGAGAGAAAAAAACAGTTTTTATGATAGGAATTTCCTGGGAAAAAGGGTTAGAGTTATTAAAAAGTGATTGGGGATTGTCTCTAACAGAAGGGGATTGGCCAACTTCTCGCAGAAGGCAAATCTTTGTCGGCAGTTTGGTTCCCGAAGATGTTTTTCCGGAAATGGAGGTAGGAAGCACTGCTTTTATAAAAGGGAGACGTTTTGAGGTTACAGGGATACTGAGGTCTTTAGGAAACAAGCAGGACGATTCCCAGATTTATCTTGACTTAGATATATTCCGGGAAATTACCGGAGAAAGGAAAGGGGCTCAATTTGCTTATGTCAAAGTTAAAGAAGGTTTTTCAACAGATGAAGTGGTGGAGAATATAAAAAATACACTTAGCGAGACCAGAAAAAGAAAAAGAGGAGAAGATTTACCTTCTTTTACCGTTTTAAGCAGTGAGAAAATGACTAACATAGTTAACGACATAATGGGTATAATACAAATCGCAATTTTCAGTATTGCTTCCATTGCCATTGTGGTTGGCGCTATCGGGATAATGAACACTATGTACACCGCTGTTCACGAAAGAACCAGAGAAATAGGGATTATGAAGGCGGTCGGGGCAAAAAATAGAACTATTAATATTATTTTTCTGATTGAATCGGGAATTGTTGGTTTGATAGGCGGGGTAGGAGGGGTAGTTTTAGGAATTGGTCTGGCAAAATTAGTGGAGTTTTATTTTCAGGTTCGTCCTATGTTTTATCTTAAAGCTTCAGCCAGTCCCTGGCTTATAATTTTTGGATTAACTTTTTCTTTTTTAATCGGCTGTCTCTCAGGGTTTTTGCCTGCCCGGCGAGCCTCTTCTCTTAAACCGGTTGATGCTTTAAGATACGAATGATTTTTTAAAAATATCTTTAAGTCTTTTAGAATACTTTATGGTTATAATTTTTTGCGGCATTCCCGGTTCGGGAAAAAGTACTCAAGCCGAAGAATTAGAGAAAATTTTGAGAAAGTTAGGAAAAACCAAACTTTTTATTTCCGATGAAATATCGGGCAAAGTTTACGAAAAAATCTCGGCTCTTTTGAAAGAAAATCTTACTAGGTTTGATTATATTATTGTTGACGCCACTTTTTACAAGAAAAAGTGGAGAGATATGGTTTTTGAAATTTGTGGCAGAGATAAAGTAATAACTTTGTATGTGGACTGTCCTCTGAAAGTTTGTTTGGAAAGAAATAAAAAAAGAAAAAACCCTTTGCCGGAGAAGGTTATTCATATTATTTATCACCGAATGGAGAAGCCCAAAAAACCTGATTTAGTGATAGATACCCAAAAAACAAAACCAAAAACTGCTGCCACCTTGATTTTTGCCAAAGTTATCAAAAAACAATATTTAACAAAAAAAGGTTTTCCTGAGTTCTTAAAGAGATTCGGAACTCTTTATTCAAAAGAATTGGGGATTGATGTGAGATCTAAGAAACCTTCAGAGATTTTTAAATGGTTTTTAGCCTCTTTGCTTTTTGGGGCTCGGATTTCAGAAAATATTGCTAAGAATACCTACAAAACTTTAGAAAAATACAATTTGCTGGCTCCCCAGAAAATAATTAAAGCTGGCTGGAATTTTTTAGTTAATCCAGTGATGAGAGAAGGGGGTTATGTCAGATACGATGGCAAGACATCCGCTGAGTTGATTAGAGTTTCAGAAGAGCTTCTGAAAAAGTATAAAGGCAATCTTAACCGGATTCATCAGGATGCCAAAAATAGTCGGGCGTTAGAAAAAAAACTTGAAGAATTCTACAGTATTGGGCCTGTAAGTTGCAGGATATTTCTCAGAGAACTGCGGGGGATCTGGGAAAAAGCAAACCCCGAACCTGGAAAGTTTGTAAAAAGAGCTGCTGAAAAATTAGAACTTCCTCAAACTTTGGAGGGCTTGGAAAAATATTGGCAAAAGCATAAAGTTTTTGGATATGATTTCCGCAATTTTGAGGTTGCCCTTTTAAGGATAGGAAAAACCTATTTTAAAGGATAAAAGAATACAATAACAAAAACCAAATCCTTCGTCATTTAGAACTTTAATAATCAAATATAAAAAAGGAGGCGAGAAGTGTTGGAAGAAAATATTGAGTTCGTGCAGAATCTTCTTCCTGATATTTCTAGAACATTTGCTTTTTCTATTCCTAAACTTCCAAAGGACTTGGCTCTTGATTTGACAATAGGTTATGCAGTTTGTCGGGTTATAGATACTATAGAAGACAGTCCTCTCATTTCCAGTGAAAAATCTGTTTTAATGCGATCTTTTCTTGATAGTTTGAGGAATCCAAATAGTTCAAAAAAGAAAAGTTTAGAATCCTTTTTAGGAAATGTTCCAACCTCGGCTAAAGGATATAGAAAATTATTAGATAATGCCTTTAGACTAATTGAGGTTTTTAATTGCTTACCTTCTCGAGTTCAAGGAATAATTCTAAGATTTAGCGGAGAGATGGCTAGAGGGCTTGCTGATTCTAAAACCCAAATAATCAAAACGATAGAAGACCAGAATATATATTGTCACTATGCGGCGGGTGTTGTAGGTTATATGATAACCAGTCTGTTCAGTTGCCGAGGATATATTACTGATTTTCAAAGGGATAGGTTAATGGGTCTTGGCCATGATTTTGGTTTGGCTTTGCAAAAAGTCAATATAATCAAAGACCTTCCCGAGGATTTCGCTGAAGGCAGAAAATATTGGCCAGAAAAAGTCATTAGGGAACAGGGATTAACTTACCCGACTCTTTTGCAACCTATTACAGAAAAAGATAGGCTAAAGTCAATGAAAGTATTGGAGACGCTTTTGGCTGATGCAAGACATTATTTTTATAATGGGCTCCGATATTTAGACAATTTACCTTATATTCCTGCAGGATTGAGAGTTTTTTGTGGAGATAATCTGATGATGGCTGCTGCTACCATGAGGACTGTCTCGACCGCCAAGTTCTTTGTTTCGGGAGAAGGAAGAAAAATAAAAAGAGAAGAGGTCTACGCAATTGACAGCATAGTTCGGAAGATGACAAGGAATAAACAAAGCCTCAAACTTTTTGCAGAACATTTATTGGTAGAACCTGCAGATACTTTTAATTGAGTTACCAAAACCTGTCTAAAATTTTTAGACAGGTTTTTTATAGACTAATACATTGCTTTGGGTTATAATTACAAGTGAGGAAGAAATGCAAAAATGGATTTTTGTATTTCCCACGCGCGCAGTAATTATGTGGCGAAGCCACAATAATATTTTAATGACAGAAACTATTCTCTTTTCTTTTATTAGCTTGCTGGCAGGTTATTTAATCGGTTCAATCTCGCCGGGTTATCTTTTTGGCAGAATTTTGAAAAAGATAGACATTCGCCAGCACGGATTAGGCAACACCGGAGCAACCAATACTTTCGGAGTGGTTGGTAAAGTTCCAGGTGTTGTAACCGTTATTTTTGATCTGGCTAAAGGGATTTTAGCCATTTTTATTTCTTATTATTTCTTGGAAGTTCCTCTGCTGATAGCTTATTTATCAGGGTTGATGGCTGTAGTTGGGCATATCTTCCCTTTTTATCTCCAATTTCGGGGCGGACACGGTATAGCAACTTGTATGGGCCAGGTTATCTTTTTTATTGTCAGAGGGTTTCAAAATCAATGGATTTCTTGGCAGACCGTTTTAATCCCGATAATTGCCGGAGCAATTTTCTTCTTTATTACCAGAAAAAAAGTAGAAAGAAGGGGAGCCATTCCTTTTTTAATCGCTATGCCCTCTCTTCTGGTTTTTCTTTATCTGCCGGGTTTTTTTAATCAGGATATTTTGTTTTTAACCCTTCTTGTTGTTTATCCGATTATTTATTACATTTTTCGTGAAGATAAAAAACGCTCCCTTCTTTTTAAATCAGCTAAACAGATTAAAGACCTCAGGTCCTGGCGGACAATTTTAAGACCCCTGGCAGTTCTTTTTCCGATTTTGTATTTTTATTACGACAAGAAAGTTCTTTATTTAACTTTCTCCCTTTGTTTAATCTTTATTTTAGTTGACCTTTTCAGGTTCGGTTTTAAACTGGTTGATAAGATGCTTTTGGAAACCAGTATTATCAAAGAAAAAGAGAAAGGCGTTTTTTCCTCAATGAGCTTTTTTATGGTTGCCGTTTCCATTGCTTTTTTGATTTTTAACAAACCAATTGCCATACTTGCTGTTACTTTTTTAATCTTTGGCGATTTATTTTCCAAAGTTTTCGGTTTAATTTTTGGCAGGACAAGATTTTTTCAAAAAACTCTGGAAGGGGCAGGCGCTTATTTTGCCGCTTGTTTGATTTCGGGTTATATTTTTGCCTATTTCCTGAATTTTCCCTTCTCAATTTTATTTGTTGGAGCTTTGGTTGCTGCCATTACCGAATCTTTACCAATCGGCATTGATGACAATTTTACCGTTGCTTTGATTTCCGGAGCGGCTATGTATCTTATGACGATTATTTAAATATTAATTATGCCTAGTTTGCCAAAAGATTTTCCTTCTCATTTTCCAAAATCAAAGAAAGAAGAACAAGAGTTCGGCAAGGGGAAAAAGGATATTATGGTTTGTAAAAGATGCAAAGCGGTTTATTTTTACAAATCTTGGCATCACCGGCTTAAAGATTATCCGAAAATAGAGAGAACAAAACGATTGAAATTTACGATTTGCCCTGCTTGCCGTCAGATAATAGATAATAAGTTTGAGGGAGAGATAATTTTAGAAAATGTTCCCGAGAAGTTAAGAGGAGAAATAAAAAAATTAGCCGAAAATTTCGGCAAAAGGGCTTTTGAGAAAGATCCCATGGACAGAGTAATATCAGTTAAAGAAAAAAAGGTGAAAAGCCCGACCAATGCCAGGAAGAGAGGGGCGTCTTCCCGAAAGGACTTTAAAGGCAAAACAGATATTCTTATTTTGACCACCGAGAATCAATTAGCCCAAAGGTTGGCCAAAAAACTCAGTGAAACTTTTAAAGGAAAACTTGAAACTTCTTTTTCTCATTCAAAAAAAGAATCAACATTAAGAGCAAGAATCACTTTTTGAAAATGTTAGAAGAAGGAAAGAAGAAAAATTTTGAAAATTTCAGCCGAACACATATTTTTGTTTCCGGAAAAGTTCAGGGTGTCTTTTTCAGATATAACACTCAACGGCAAGCCAGAAAATTGGGTCTTGTGGGTTGGGTTTGGAATTTGCCCGATGGAAGAGTAGAAGCAGTTTTTGAAGGCGAAAAAGCGCGAATTGAAAAAATAATAGAATGGATAAAACAAAGCCCAGGTTTTTCCAGGGTGGAAAAAGTTGAAGTTAAATGGGAAACTCCCACGAATGAATTCAAAGACTTCAGAATAATATATTGAGATAAATATGGTAAAGGACGACAAATTTTCTGATTTAGCGTGGCAACAGTCTAAATTAATCGCTAATATTAGTTTTTTAATCCCTTCTTCGATAGCTACAAAATTGCTTCAAGCTTTGGAATTGGCTAAAAAGGAACATTTTGGTCAACTTAGAGCCGATGGAACGCCTTATATCATTCATCCTATCAGGGTTGCTCTTATTTTGATTGAAGAGCTTAATATCAAAGACCCAGATTTATTAGCGGCCGCTCTTTTACACGATGTGATTGAAGATGGTTCGGTGTCCTCTAATGAAATAAAGCGTCAGTTTGGCTCAGAAACAGCCCGCTTAGTAGAAGGATTGACTCGTCCGAAACCAAAAAATGAAACCGAAAAAGAAAAATTAAAAAACAAGTTAGAATATATTAAAAAGATAGCTCAATCGGACGAGAAAATAAGATTGGTTAAACTCTGCGACGTTCTTGACAACAATCGCTCTCATGCTTACATTCCCAAAACTTCTCCCAGTTTTAAAAAAATCCCCCGCTGGAGGAAAGAATTTCTCCACTATCTTCCGATTGCTGAAAAAACAAACAAAAAAATATTTGAAATCTTCAAAAAGATTATAAATCAATAGATATAAGTTGAGAGAAACCTCCGTTTTAACGTTCCCGCTCCAAATTAAAAGCGGGATTTTTGTTCTAAGGTTGATTTTTTTATAAAGTTATATTAAAAAGAAGTTGTTCTTAAACAGTGCTCTTTGACAAAACAAAATATTATCTTTGGAGGTAGTTATGTTTTTGAACAATCATATGGTTAAAGTGTTTGCTACCACTGGCTCGACTTATCTGGCTGAAGCAGTTTGTAAACAGCTACAACAGCGATTGCCTTCCCGTCTTCAACCAAATGATACTTTAGAACTCGGCAAGGTAACGATAGAAAAATTTTCCAACGAGAATATTCAAGCCCAGATAGAGAATGTTCGTGGATATTTTGTAGTGATTATTCATACTCAGGTACCACCGGTTAATGAAGGATTGATTGAACTTTTCGCTCTTCTTGATGCTGTCTATAACGCCGGACCGGAAGACGTCCTTTTGGTATTCCCTTATATGCCTTATTCAAGGTCGGATAGCAAGAATAAACCTCGTATTTCAACTATGGGACAACGTCTTGCTAATATTCTAGTCAAATCCTACGGACTGAAAAGAGTCCTTTTGCTTGATCCCCACGATACCCATATCAAGCATTATTTTGAACCGACAGCCGACGAGATAACAGTTGCTTATCTTTTTGCTGATTATATTGAAAGGAAGATTTTTACTTCCCGGTCCAAAGAAAATACTATCATTGTTTTTTCCGATGCCGGAGCAACTAAAAAGTTTGAAAAGTTTCCCCATATTGTTGGTTTACCTCAGGCATATATTGATAAAAAAAGACCTGATGATAAAGAAAAACCGGAGTTTAAAAAGGTAGTCGGGGAAGTAAAAGGAAAGACTTGTTTTCTAATTGACGACGAAATCCTTACCGGTGGGACAGCGGTTGGCGATGCGGAAAACTTATTAAAAGAGGGCGCCGATTCAGTTTCAATGCTTGCTGTTCATCCAATTTTTGCTAACAAAAAAGACAAAACTGAAACAGAAACGGTTCAGAGGCTGGAAAGATCTCCTCTTGAGCAAATAGTAATAACCGACAGCATTCCGATTCGCCATAAGTTAACTTCTCCGAATTCAAAAATTGTTGTCTTGTCCGTAGCTCCCTTACTGGCTGAAGCCATAAGCAGAATTATTTTAAACAAGTCAATAACAGTTTTGCACCAAAGGGAAAGTGTAAAGTTTTACCGTCCGGAGGAATATTAATTTTTAAAAATAAAAGTCCTGATTAAATCAGGACTTTTATTTAAATTAATGAATAGTCTCTTAAAATTTTCTTGATTTTTTTAAAAAATTTGATAAGTTAGTTCTGAATAAAAAAAATAATTTGCTGATTAAAAACTGAATAATATATAGACAAAGAAGGAAAAGAGACAAAAGAGAAACATAATAAAGAAAGGAGAAAACAATGGAAGAGATTACGGTTCTAAAGTTTGGAGGGACTTCAATATCTTCGGCTGAAAAAATAAAGAAAGTTGCTCGCTATATTAACAGGAAATCAAAATCAAAAAAAGCGGTAGTTGTTGTTTCAGCTATGGGAAAAGAAACAGATAGATTGATTACTTTGGCTCGGGAAGTTTCTGGAGGTTCTCCCGTTGTTTCGGAATTGGATAAGTTGTTGTTCACCGGAGAGGTTCAATCTGCTTCTCTTTTGGCAATTGCTTTAAATTCTCTTGGCAGAGAAAGCGTATCTCTAACCGGTTTTCAAATTAGGCTTGAAACCGATTCAGCTTATGGTAAAGCAAAAATAAAAGGAATCAGCAACAGCAAAAAAATAGAAGAGCTTTTGGAAGAAGATAAAGTTGTTGTCGTAGCAGGATTTCAGGGTGTGATTGAGGGAACGGACGAAGTTGTCACTCTTGGCAGAGGAGGCTCTGATCTTACAGCCATAGCTTTAGCCGGGGCTCTGGGAATGGACTGTTGTGAAATTTACACCGATGTAGACGGCGTTTACGCTATTGATCCCAGAATTGTTCCTCAATCTGTGAGATTTAAAGAAATCACCTATGGTCAGATGATTCAACTTTCAGGGGCTGGCGCCGGAGTGCTTATGGATAGATGTGTTCTGTTAGCTCAAAATTTAGGGGTTAAGATTAAGGTTTTGCTGAGTCCAAGCTTTGGAGAAACTACCGGCGGGACTATAATTCACTCAGGAACCAGTTTAAAAGATATGGAAAGTTCAATTTTGAGTCAAACCGGAATAGCTGTTCAGAAAGGAGTACTATTTAAGATTTCCGCTCTATCCTCTTGGAGGGGAGTGAGCAAAGAGGTTTTTAGGCGTCTTTCTGAAATTGACCTCATAGATAGCGTTGAGTGGGGTGATGAAGAAAAGACCAAACTCTTGCTTCTTTCTTTACCTGAGGACTCACCGATGGTTTTAGGGAAGTTAAAAGAATTGAAGGGGTTAAGAGTAGAAGAAAATTGTGAGGTAGGCGTGTTAACTTTAGTTAATTTCTTAATGAAAGAAGAACCCGGCTATCTTTACCGAACAAGAAAAGCTATTGCTGAAACCGGAAAGAATTTTGAAATATTGTCTTCTTCTGGAACAACAATTCTAATTGTCGTGAAATGGAAAGATACGGAAAAAGTAGCTTTGTCTTTAGGTAGAGAATTCGGCTTACTTCAAAAATAAAGGAAGTGGGAAGATAATGACTCGTCCGGTGTTTGCAGAACCTTGAATGTTTGGCTTAAGCAGGCCATTTCTAAAGCCATCTTAAAAGGGTATCCTTAAAAAGGATGCCCTTTTTTTGTTTTATTCAAACTTTTGGAAAATATTTACTAATGAAGCGGTTTTAAAAACCCCAACTTGACTTTTCTGGTCAATATGTGTTATTATGTATTGTTTTGTTATAGGCAATTGGTTCTTTTAAAAGTAAGCAAATAAAATCAAAACAAGCGAGGTGAAAAATGTTGTTGAACAACAAAAGATTAGTAATTGTTGCCAATGCTGAACCCTATCAGGACAGGACAGAGAAAGGAAAAATTAAAAGAGAAAGGATTAGAGGAGGACTAACCGCTGCTCTGGATCCAATGATGAGAAATGTCAAACAGGGATTATGGATAGGTTGGGGTAGAGGACCGGGTGATTTCGAAGGAGAAGAAAAAAGAAGCTATATTATCAAAGTGCCCGATGATAAAGGTTATTCTCTGAAAAGATTGTATTTGAGCGATTCTGAAAGAAAACTTTTTTATCTAGGTGCTTCTAACGGCATGCTTTGGTTTATTCTTCACGGTTTTACTTCCTCTTTGGCTAAATTTGAGGAAGTATACTGGAGAGCATATCAAGAAGTTAATAAAAGATATGCCCAAGCCGTATTGGAAGAATATCAAGATAATGACCTGATTTGGGTTCAAGATTACCATTTAATGCTTGTTCCAGAATTTATCAGGGAATCAAAACCAGATGCCAAAATAGCTTTCTTTTTACATATTCCTTGGTCAAACTGGATTGGTGGATTTGGCCACTTTCCCTGGAGAGAAGAGATTATTAAAGGTTTATTGGGAGCAGACCTTCTGGGATTTCATACTCGGAACTGGATGAGAAATTTCATTGATTGTGCAAGGCATCTTTCTGAAAAACTAAATTTAAAGGTCCAGACTGAAGAACAAAAAATTATTTCCCGACTGGGACATCAAACCCACTGTGGGGTTTTTCCTTTAGGGATTGATTGTGAAACTTATCGCATTGATGATGAAACAAGAATCATTGCCGATAAGTTAAGGAAACAATATGGTTCCGAGCATATAATTTTCGGTTTGGACAGAATTGACCCCACCAAAGGAATCCTGGAAAGAATAAAAGGTTATGATTTATTTTTAGAAGAAAATCCAAAATTTCACAAAAAAATGACCTTTGTTCAAAAAGTATCTCCCAGCAGGATGGGGCTTTTTCTTTATCGGAAAATGAAAAGGGATATTGACCAGGCAGTAGGAAGGATTATGGCTAGATACTCTAGCCCTGACTGGAATCCTATTTACTATTACGGCCAGAAATTTTCCCGGGAAAAATTAAAGGCTCACAATTTGGTTTCCGATATAGCTTTGGTTACTCCTCTGATAGATGGCATGAATTTAGTAGCCAAAGAATGGATAGCCGGAGCAGAGAATGGGGTTTTGATTCTTTCTGAGTTTGCTGGAGCAGCCGAAGAGTTGACTCCTGAAGCTTTAATAGTTAATCCTTCCAATATAAGGGAGATAGCCGAGGCAATTAAAAAAGGTTTGGATATGCCAACAAGTGAAAGAGAAGAGCGCCTTTCCAGATTAAAGGAAAAAGTAAAACAAAAAGATGTTAACTGGTGGCGCAAAAAGTTTCTCAAAGAGTGGATAGCGCTTTACAAGTAGTGAATATTATTTCCAAGTTTCCAAAACTCTCTCAGAAAATTAAAGCTACCCTGGAAATTCCACGGTAGCTTTTTAATTTTGGGTAACAGAGTCAAAAGAACAAAAAGTGCCTCGCGAGCAATCTCTCGGCGCTTTTTATTTTTTATTTTTTGAGTTCAGTTCAACCAAGCCATGAATTTCACATCGTATCAGATTACGTTTTATTCTTTTTGACTTCAGATTATCTCCGCAGTACGGACAAACAGGGTATTTATAGTCGTCATAGAAGAAGAATATCAAGAAGATACAATACAATACATAAATTATATAGAAAACTTTCATTCTTTTCACCCCCCTATATGTTTTTAATATTTTCTGCTTTTTAAATACCATTTTTTAATAAATATTTCAAGTTGTTTTTGGGAATGAATTAATTTTTCTTTTGGCAATTAATACAAAATAGAGTTAAATTAAAAAAGAAATTTCAATGAAAGAAATTTCTGAATTTTTACTCTTTTGAAAATAAAACAAGATTGCAATGGAATTTGGGGAAGAGCCGGAGAGAAAGAAGAGACGAAAAAAGAGATGAAAGAAAATGGAAAAATTATTGTGGCTGGGAATATATTTGTGACTTGTAACCTTTTGGATTTTATATATTGAATGTTTTTGGGACAAAATATTTTTTTCTTGTTGGCGAAAGTGACTTTTTGATATTTTATTTCTGACTGTTGTTGGAGCGAAAATCAGCAGATGGAAAGAAAAAATAAAAAGAAAATTATCATTTCATAAAAGTAATAAAGGGAAGTAGTAGTAAATTCTGCCTCCTTTTTTAATGAAAGGTATGTTAGGGTTTCCTTTGAAGAATTTGACTTATACAAATCATTGAAAAAAAATTAAAAGAAAAGTAAAGTAGAGATAATATGAAAAAATTAAAAACACCAATTTTAGCCGTGGACGGAATAATTTTTGAAAATGGAAAAATTCTATTGGTAAAAAGAGCTATTTATCCCTTTCAAGGTTACTGGGTTTTGCCTGGAGGTCATGTTGATTATAAAGAGAGGGTAGAGGAGGCAGTTAAAAGAGAGATGAAAGAGGAATTGGGAGTTTTAGTTAAAATTAAAAGATTGTTTGGAGTTTATTCTGATCCGAAAAGAGATCCGAGGTATCATACGGTTTCAATGGTTTATCTGTGCCAGATAATCAAAGAAGGAGCCGAAAAAGGAATTAAATTGAATGATGAAGGTTCTCAATTTAAGTTTTTCAGTTTAAACAATCTCCCCGAAAAGATTGGTTTTGACCACAAAAAAATAATCAATGATTTTAAAAAAAGCAGAAAATTTTGAAAAATGGCAAATAAAATAAAAAATAATAATGATTTTTGGAAAAACAGAAGAATTTTTCCTTCAATTACCACAACCCCTGATTCAGATTGGAAGGAAAAAATAGAAGAGGTAATAAGGCTCGGATTAAAAGAAGTTTCTCTTTTTTTGACTTTTCTGAGAAAAAGTGAAAGGAAAGAACTTTATAAATTACTTGAAAGAACAAAAATTGAGAAAATTCCCTTAGTTCATCTTAGAAGCGATATGGACTTAAAGGAATTGGATTATTTGAAGGAGAATTACAAAACAGAAGTTTTCAATACTCATACTGAAAGACGATATCCTTTTCTCTATAATATTGATAAATATAGAGATATTATTTACATAGAGAATTCTTCTCTCCCTTTAGATGAAAAAGAGATTAAAAATTTTGCCGGAGTTTGTCTGGATATGGCTCATCTGGAAAATAAAAGGCTTCTGGACAGGGAGATGTATAAAAAAGAAGTTGAGGTTATAGAAAAATACCCCTGTGGCTGTAATCATATAAGTTGTATTAAGAAAACTCCGTTTAAAGATAAAGATAAACTTAAATACGATTCTCATCTTTTGGAAGATTTATCCGAGTTTGATTATTTAAAAAGAATGTCAACCGAATATTTTTCTCCACTCTTAAATATAGAACTTGTTAATTCTATTGAAGAACAATTGAAAGCCCGGGATTATATAATCGGTTTGTTGGAAAATAAATAATTTTAAAAAAGCGATTATTTGACTTTTACTTTTTTTCTGATAATATTTTAATAGTGCCTTGATGTTTTAAAATAACCAATTAAAAGGGAGGAAAACCATGTTGTATAAGAAGATTGCTGTTGCCCTGATTGTCTTTTTTGTGGTTTCAATGGCCAGT
>CAYQUV010000006.1:0-30512 GCA_964421005.1 uncultured Candidatus Saccharibacteria bacterium | reverse complement strand
ATGTTTTAAAATAACCTATTAAAGGGGGGGGAACCATGTTATATAAGAAGATTGCTGTTGCCCTGATTGTCTTTTTTGTGGTTTCAATGGCCAGTGCTTATTTTTTTATTTCGAAAACCACAATGGAAGGCCCGGTTTTAGTCGGAATCAGTTCGGCTCTGGGAATAGTAGGAGCTATAGCCGGTTGGGTGTCTGTCAGCGAGTAATCGGTAAATAAAGAGTAGTCGGTAGGTAAATTTTAAAAAACCGCGGAAGATTATAAGCCGCGGTTTTTTAATGGTTTGAATTTTAGTTCCAGAAATGTAAAAATAAAAAACGGTTATCCTGAGATTTTTATTTATGGATTGCGAGAATAATCAAAAAGCGAAAAAAGTTTTAAAAAAAGTTTTTGGTGTTGTTTTAGTTATTCTCGGTTTTCTTGCTTTAATCACTCCTTTTTCTCCCGGCTCCTGGCTTTTGTTTGTCGGGTTGGGGATTTTGGGCATAAGAATTATTTCCGAAGATAAATTGTTTTCTTTTCTGAAAAAATTCAAAGTAAATTAAAAATTAATAAAAATAGCGGCTAATTTAAAATATTAACGGAGAATATTTCCATTTGAGTTTTTTGTGAGATAATATAAAAATAAAAAAATGTAAGGAATAAATAGTTTTTTAAAAAAAGTCGAGGAGTAATTAAAATTTAATCAAAAATAAAAATTTATGGATTGGAAAAAAGCAATTGGATTCGGAGTATTGATTTGGGTTGTAATGTGCGTTATCGGTTATCTTTTAATGAATTTTGATGTTTATAAATTTCTTTGGGTAAAGATAATATTGGCTGTTATTGCCGGAGTAATTTCTCTTGTTCTGGCCGGACTGGTCAAACCCAATAAAGCAACTTTTGCTCTTGGTTATGGGCTGATTTGGGTGGTGATAGTTATAATTCTTGATGTTGTTGTAACAGTGAGATTCAATGCTGAAATCTTTACCGCTTGGCCAATCTGGTTGACTTACGCCTTGATTCTTCTAGCACCGCTTTTGAAAGTCAAGAGAACTCCAGAGTTATCCTAAAATAAAATATTGTTTTGAAAATTTATTGAATATTTGTTAATCTACAAAATAAGTTTTGTGAAAATTTTTTTAGTTCTTTTAAATTAATCAAAGGAGGAAAGAATGCAGAGTATATTAAGAAACGGCATCAACGGGGTTAAAAACGGATTCAAATTAATTGATTTTTCTTTTAAGAAATTCAATAAAGCCAAGGAGAGATTCCTAATTTTTTTGTCAAAGAAATATATTCCAAGAATTGTTACTCCCAATTTACTATCTTGGTTAAGAATCTTTTTGGCATTGATTATAATTCCGATGCTTTTTCAAGTATCAGAATGGAAAAAATTGATTATTGCCGTTTTTATAATCTCTGGTATTACCGATGCCTTTGATGGCCCAATAGCCAGGGCCTGGAAGATGGAGAGTAAAAAAGGAGCTTTTCTTGACAGGTTAGGAGATAAAATTCTGATTTGTCCTTTGGCGGCCAGAATAATCTGGCAATATGACAAATTTCTTGTCTTGATTTTGATAGGAGCCGAGTTTTTTTCAATTATTTTGGCTATCTCGGCTATGAAAAAACAAATTCCCAGCCAAGTTACCAATTCAAATTTATTCGGTAAGTGGAAAATGTTTTTTCAGTGGTTGGGTGTTGTCATTTTATTGTTTTTTCCCAATAAGATAAACTTAGCTACCGATATCCTTTGGTTTTCTTTGGGGCTTGGCTTAGCCAGTATATTCGGACATCTTCAGAGTTACATTAATTTTCATTTTAAAAAAGAAATACAATAACAACGGCACAGATGAAAACAGATAAAGACTGGAAATTCTGCGCCGTTTTCTTTTTTGGTCAAAAATAATAGAATATAGAAACTGGATTGAAGCAAAAATTTATGAAGTCCAAAAAGATAGAAGTAATTTTTGAATTTTTAATTTTTGGAATAATTATCGGAACTATTAAGGATTTATTGGCTGTTAAGTTAAGTTAGCAACCGATGAGCCGATAACAGCAAAAACAATCGGCATTATAATTTTGATAGCCATTCCTTTTGCTATTCTTGGAAAGTTGTAGCCAACAGAATTGATTTTGTTAAACTTTAGAGAAGAATTTTTGAGAAAAGTGAATCCTAAACAAAAAGTGGATAACTTTCTCTTGACTGGAATTTTGGAAGGTGATATTAGTAAGAGAATTACATATATTATTTCGAAAAATAAATACTTTTAAAGGTTGATTAAAAGTCAGAATTAATTAAAAAGTCCTCCATCTGAATTGATTTCGATGGAGGACAACTAAATAAAACTTTGGGGCCAAGAAAAAAGAAAAAAATACCAAAAATTATAAATCTTAGATGCGAAAATTGCGGGAACGAATGGGAAATAGATGTTGAAGAAGGATGGTCCGTAAGCTATACGCCTCATATCGGGGTGACTCTTTATCCTCCAAAAGACGGAGATCAATCCCGAGGCTCAAAATTGTTAAGATGCCGAGTTTGTAATAAGTGCCGAGAAATTATTATAGTTTAGGAATCTAAGCGTAAATAAGATAGAGAAACCCATCGGAAAAAACCGGATGGATTTTTAATTAAATTTTTTATTTTGATTAGGATTTATTTTGAATTTCTATTCGGGCTTGAAAAAGAGGAATGAGAAAGTAAAATAAGATAATGGACAAAACTTCCATAAAACTTTCTCCAAATTCTTTGAATCTCTTTTTAGAATGCCCTCATTGTTTTTGGCTGGAAAAGAAAAAAGGTATTAGAAGGCCTCAATCTTTTCCTTATACTCTTAATTTGGCCGTGGACGTTCTTTTAAAAAAGGAATTTGACACTTTCAGAGCAAAGAATCAACCTCATCCCTTATTGAAGGAAAATAATATCCAAGCCCGACTTTTTCCTCATCAGAAATTGTTAAACCGATGGCGAAATAATTTTGAAGGGATACAATACTATGATTCTCGGTTAGAAGCCACTCTTTTTGGAGCAGTCGATGATATTTTGGAATTTGAAGGAGGCAAATTAGCGCCGCTTGACTATAAATCCACCGGCAGTAATGTTCCAAAAGTTTACGACCGTTTTCAACTACAGATGGATATCTATACGTTTCTTTTAGAAAAAAACGGATTTTTGACTCCCCGAAAGGGTTACTTGGCTTTTTATGTGGTTGATAGGGAAAATGGTTTCCGGGATAGACTGCCTTTCCGGAAAGAACTCCACGAAATAGAAACAGACCCTTCGGATATCTCCGAACTTTTCAAAGAGGCTGTAGCTGTTTTGAAAAGGGAGTTTCCACCTCCTCATAGTAAAGATTGTGATTATGGTAAGTGGCTAAAACAGGCTTCAAATTTTTGATAGTTTTGCCCTCATTGAAAAATAAAAAAACCAGACCTATTTCAGGTCTGGTTTTTAGATGTGTTTTTTGTTTTTTCGTTTTCTTTCGCTTTGACAATATCTTCTTTTAGGGTCGTATTTCCAGACTCTTTCTCTTTTTAACTGCTTTTTGAGTATTTTTAGAGCTTCAGTAATGTCTCTGTTTCTCACCTGAACCGAGGCGTTTATCGACATTTTTCTTCCTTTTTTGAAGTTAAGTTATGCTTGAATATTCTTATTTGTCTTTCGTAGGAAGTCTAGAGACCTAAATTAAGTTGGGTTGTTCCGGTGTTGACTTCCGCTTTGACAGGCATTTTAATTGCCACTTCAAAGGCTTGAGCGTCTTTGATAAAAATAACTGTTCGAGGGTTTTCTCTTTTTAATTTTTCAGATACTTGTTTGATTGCTTGAGCTTCACTGTAGGCATAAGTATGTCTGTCTATCTTGCCCAGTTCCTTGACTTCTCCGGTTACCTCAAATAGTTTTTTCGGTTTCCTTCCCAATTCTTATCACCTCTTTTTCTTGGCTAGAGGAAAGACTTGAGGTAAATTATTGGTTTGTGAAATGTACAAGATAGAAAGTGCAATATTATAATAAGGTTTATCATTTTTTAAAGGTTTTGTCAATTCAATTATAAGTTGTTTAAAGAAATAAAAAATGGGCAGCTAGGGAATATTTTCTCTTCGCTGCCCACGGAATCCTTCAGAGTTGACGAATCTCCTCCATGATCTCCTGTATAACCTCTTCTTTTTGTTTAACTACCTATTTGTAGCACCCAGCCAGATGCTCACAAATTAAAGTATCCAAGATAGCTACTGTAGGGAAGTTTGTTTTAATGAACTATAAAATGTTATATACCATGTATGTGAGA
Organism: uncultured Candidatus Saccharibacteria bacterium; assembly: GCA_964421005.1. Lineage (GTDB taxonomy): Bacteria > Patescibacteriota > Minisyncoccia > Minisyncoccales > CG1-02-41-26 > CAYQUV01. Next base: position 26,249 of record CAYQUV010000006.1, on the reverse strand, counting down.
TTGTCAAGATTTAAAGTTGAATCTTTTGGTATAAATTTGTAAAATTACTATAATACTATAAAATGAAAAGGTCGGAATAAATCAGAAGTTATTTTATAAAATTTATGTTTATTGCTTCTTTGTTAATTATTGTCGGTGTTGTCTTTTTACTCAATAATTTAGGACTGATTAGTGGAGATATTTGGGGAATTATTTGGCCCTTGATTTTGATTGTTTTGGGAGTTTATATTCTTTTGAAACGTTGGCGTTACAGAATGTTTTGGGATAGGATTTGGCGGAAACTCGAATAGAGAAAAACAGTCGCTTTGATAAATTAATCTAAATCCTAAAAAAGTTGTAATTGTTGGATTTTGATTGTTGATTAGAAATAAAAATATTATGAAAAAAACCTTGTTAACTATTTTAGCTTTGGTTTTGATTCTTGTTGTTGGTTATTTTCTTTTTAGTTATTCAAATACCGGGGAGGAACTGGTCGGAGAACAACCGGAAACAAAAACAGAAGAGGGGATTATTGAAGAAACAACCACGATTAAAGTTTATTTCAGCAACAGCAAGGAGGACCCCGAGATTCTTTATTGCGAGAGAGTTTATCCGGTTGAAAGAGAAATTTTGAAAGTTACACCTGTTGCTCAAACTGAGGATATAATCAAAAAAGCACTAGAGGAGCTTTTGAAAGGTCCAAACAGAGATGAACTTGAAGAAGGATATTTTACAAACATTAACCCTGGTGTGGAGATTCAAAGTTTAACCGTTAAAGATGGAATTGCTCGAGTTGATTTCAGCGAAGAATTGGAATATCAGCTTGGTGGCTCCTGCCGTGTTCAAGCTATCAGGGCACAAATCACAGAAACCATTAAGCAGTTTTCTGAAATTCAAGAAGTCATAATCTCGGTTGACGGAAAGGTTGAAGATGTTTTACAACCGTAAAAAAGTCAATAAAAATAAAAAACAAAGGCGGATTGAAAACAGAAAAAATAATTTCTCTCAAAGAGAAATAAAACAAGAAATAAAACCAATAGGGGTTTTTGATTCCGGTTTTGGAGGATTGGAGATTTTGCGAGAGATTGTTAGAAAATTGCCTCAGTATGATTATGTCTATCTAGGCGATACAGCTCGAAGTCCTTACGGTTCCCGGGCTCAGCAGACAATTTATAATTATACTGTTGAGGCAGTAAATTTTCTTTTTAGCCAGAATTGTCCTCTTTTAATTTTAGCTTGTAATACTGCCTCAAGCGAAGCTTTGAGAAAAATTCAGAGAGAGTATTTGCCGAGGCATTATCCGGTAAGAAAAGTACTGGGAGTGATTATTCCAACAGCAGAAGAAGCAACTGAAAAAACCATTGCCAAAAGAATCGGGGTAATTGGCACAGAAAGCACAGTTTGCTCCCGAGTTTTTGAAAGAGAAATTAAAAAACTTAATCCTCAAATAAAAGTTTTTCAAAAATCCTGCCCCTTACTTGTTCCGATTGTGGAAGCAGGAGAAAAAAATCTTGAGATTATAGAGTCGGTTCTTAAAAATTACCTCAATCCTTTGATTGAAAAAAACATTGATACTTTGATTTTGGGTTGTACCCACTATGGTTTGTTGAAAACACAAATTGAGAAAATAACAGGGGATAATATAAAGATTGTTGCTGAAGGAGAAATAGTAGCTAAAAAGCTGGTAGATTACTTAAAGCGCCACAAGGAAATTGAAAGCAATCTAAGCAGAAATTCCACCATAAGGTTTTTGACAACCGATTTAAGCAACCGTTTTAGGAATTTAGGAAAAGAGTTTTTCGGTGAAGAAATTCGTTCAGAAAAAATTAATTTGGGGTAGTTTATTTAAAATTTGCTATAATATAAAAATTAATTCATAATTAGAATATATGACTTTTGAAGAGATTTTGAGTTATAATTTTGGTGGAAACACAGCAAACGAGTATTTGATATCTTTGGGAGTTTTTGTTTTGATAATTATCATTTTAAAGATTTTCAAACAGGTTGGGATTAATAAATTAAGAAAACTTGCCGACCATACCAGAGTAGAGTTTGATGATATGCTGATAAAATTCATTGAGTCAATCGGTTGGCTCTTTTATTTTATTCTGGCTCTGTATTTTTCCCTGAAGTTTATTAATCTGCCACAAATCGTAGATAAGATTGTTTATTATAGCGCTATTGTTGTTGTTGTCTGGTATGTTGTTAAGGTTTTTCAAGAAATAATTGATTTCGGGACTAAAAAGATAATTTCAAAAAGGAGAAAAGAAAATGAAAAATTTGAGCCTGCTAATCTCAATCTTTTAACCAAAATTTTGAAAGGAGTTGTTTGGGTTACTGCTGTAATTATTGTTTTACAGAATTTTGGCTATAATATTTCAGCTTTAATTGCCGGGCTTGGAATTGGCGGAGTAGCGGTTGCTTTTGCTCTACAGAATATTTTAGGAGATATTTTTGCCTCCTTTTCAATCTATTTTGACAAACCTTTTGAAATCGGCGATTTCATCGTTGTCGGAGACGATATGGGAACGGTTAAGAAAATCGGCATAAAATCCACCAGATTACAAACTCTTCAAGGCCAGGAATTGGTTGTTTCTAACAAAGAATTAACTGAAGTCAGAGTTAACAATTACAAGAAGATGGAAAAGAGAAGGATAGTTTTCTCTTTTGGTGTTGAATATGAAACGCCGACCGAAAAAGTGAAAAAAATTCCTCAAATTGTTAAAAGTATTATAGATAAAATTGAATTAGCTGATTTGGATAGAGTTCATTTCAAAGAATTTGGGGATTTCAGTTTAAATTATGAAGTGGTTTATTATATAGGAAGTTCCGACTACAACAAATATATGGATATTCAAGAGAAGATAAATTTAGAACTTAAGGAAGAATTTGAAAAAGAAAACATTTCATTTGCTTATCCAACTCAAACAGTTTATTTGAATAAGACATAAGATAAATCGAAAGGTCGGACATTGGCTTGTCAATCCTGTAATGGTTTAAATTAAGAATCAATTATGTTGTCAAAATTACCAATAGATTTAGGAAAAATTAAAAAAGAAAATTTAGATAAAGAAATTTTGAGACTGGGAATGATAGCCGAACTGGATGCCATTTCTCTTTATGAACAGCTGGCGGCTATGACCGAAAATGAAAATATCAAAAAAATTCTTTTAGATATTGCCAAAGAGGAAAAAACTCATGTAGGAGAATTTGAAACCTTATTGTTTCAAATAGACGAAGAACAACAGAAAGAATTAAATGAAGGGAAAAGAGAAGTTGAAGAGTTAACTGGATAAAATTTCCTTTTTGAATCTCTTTAAAACAGGTCAGAGGTTATCTGGCTTGTTTTAATTTAGAAAGTTAATTTAAAATAAAGAAATGACTAATCTGGAAAAACAAAAAGTAGGTTTTTTATTGATTGATAAACCGAAGGGTATAACTTCTCACGATGTTGTTGATTATTTGAGAGAAAAAATCGGCCTAAAAAAAATTGGTCATGCTGGAACACTGGACCCGATTGCTACAGGTCTTTTGATTGTGGGTATTGGCAGGGAAGCGACTCGCCAACTTTCTTTCTTTTTAAAAATGGATAAAGAATACATCGGGGAAATAAAGCTGGGAGGAATATCTGATACTTATGATAGAGAAGGCAAAATTAAAAAAAAGAAAATAATTGAAATTCCATCAAGAGAACGAGTTGAGAAAATTGTCCGGGGATTTGTTGGTAAAATAAAACAAACCCCACCGATTTTTTCAGCTAAAAAATTTAAAGGAAAAAAACTTTACACACTGGCAAGAAAAGGAGAGAAGATAAAACCAGCCCAAGTTTTGGTTGAAATTTATAATATTTCTATTTTGGATTACAACTGGCCCTCTCTCAGAATAAAAGTTAAATGTTCTTCTGGCACTTATATTAGGTCTTTAGCTCATGATATTGGTAAAAAACTGGGGACCGGTGGCTATCTGGAAAAACTTTGCCGGACAAAAATTGGAAGATTTAAATTAGAAAACGCTAAAAAACTAAACGAAATTACGAGTCGCAATTGGCAAAAATTTCTATTCAGTTTATGAAAAAAACAGTTTTCTTACTGGCTATTTTTCTTTTGGTTTTTGCCAATTTTTTTGTCTGGCAGGAAATTTTTGAATTATCAAAAGATTTTCTCAAGGTTATTTTTTTTGATATCGGCCAAGGCGACAGTATTTATATAGAAACATCCCAGGGGCACCAAATTCTTATAGACGGGGGACCGAGCGGCAAAAGAATATTGGAAAAATTGTCGGGAGAAATTCCTTTTTGGGACAAATCCTTGGATTTAGTAATTTTAACTCATCCTGACGCTGACCATCTTTCAGGCTTAAATTATGTTCTCGGAAGATACAAGGTGGAAAATATTTTATGGAACGGGGTGGAAAAAGACACCAAGACCTTTCAGTATTGGCAGGAGAATTTGAAGAAAGAAGCAGAAAAAGAAAAAGCAAATATTGTTATTGCCCAAAGAGGGCAAAAAATTACAGCGGGCAAAAGCCGGATTTACATTCTTTATCCTTTCCGGAGTCTGGAAAGCGATTTTTCTGATAAAAACACCAATGATACTTCTGTAGTTGCCAAGCTTTCATTTTTTGAAAATAGTTTTTTATTAACCGGAGATATAACGGAAAAAATAGAGAAGCAGATTTTAGAAAAAGAAATTGAACCACCCTACCAAGATTTTAATATTGAAGCCGATGTTTTGAAAATCAGCCATCACGGCAGCAAAAATTCAAGTTCAAAAAAATTCTTGGAAAATGTTATGCCTAAAATTGCTGTGATTTCCTGCGGCAAAAATAATCCTTATTATTATCCTCATCAAAGGGTGTTGAGTAATCTTGAAGAATTTGGTATAAGTATTTTAAGGACCGACCAAAAAGGCGATATAAAAATAATAAGCAATGGCACTGAACTTTTTGTTGAGTAGCCATTTTAAAATTTTATGAAAGATGTTAAATTTCCAATTTTTAAAACAAAAATAGATGAAAGTTCTCAAAAATTTGATTTAACCGATTTCAAAGAAAGAGAGGCTTATTTTCAATTAAAAGCGGGAAAAGAAATTGAAAAACTGAGAGAATACTTGAAAGAACATACTTTTATTGCTTATTTCCTCGGTAAAAAAAATTCCGGCAAAGGAACTTATGCAAAGATGTTTAAAGAAGTGGTCAGCAAGGAAAAAATAGAGCATTTTTCTATCGGCGATATGGTCAGAGAATTTGACGAAGTTGTTCGGAACAAGGAAAAAAAGAAAGAATTGGTTTCTTTTTTGAAGAAAAATTATAGGGGCTATTTATCTTTGGAAGATATCATCCGTTCCTTGGAAAAAAGAAGCACCAAAACCCTTTTGCCCTCCGAATTGATTTTAGTTTTGGTTAAAAAAGAGATAGCCGAGAAAGAGAAAAAAGCTCTTTTTATTGACGGTTTTCCAAGAGATTTGGACCAGGTTTCCTATTCTTTATTTTTCAGAGATTTAATCGACTATCGGGAAGACCCAGATGTTTTTGTTCTTATTGATGTTCCAGAAGCAGTAATTGATGAGAGAATAAAATATAGGGTGGTTTGTCCTCTTTGTAAAACCTCAAGAAACTTAAAACTTCTGCCGACAAAAAAAATCGGCTACGACGAAGAAAAAAAAGAGTTTTATCTTTTTTGCGACAACCCTGATTGCCAAGAGAAAAGAATGATTCAAAAAGAAGGGGACAGATTAGGGATAGAACCTATCCGGGAAAGATTAGAAAAAGACGAGACACTAATGAAACAGGCATTTTCCCTTTACGGTATTCCAAAAGTTTTCTTAAGAAATTCCGTCCCTGTTGAAAAAGCTCAGGAATTTGTTGATGATTATGAAATTACTCCCGAATACAATTATCAATTAAATAAAGAAACAGGGAAAATAGAAATAATTGAAAAACCATGGGAGGTTCTGGATGATGAAGGAGTCCCTTCTTACAGTTTGATGCCGCCTCCGGTTGTTGTTTCTTTAATCAAGCAGATGGTGGATGTTCTTAATCTTTAACCAAACTTAATTTTCAATCAGCCGATAAAATCTATTTTTAGCGAAAATTTCCTGAATATTGACAATTCCAGTTGGGAGCCCTATAATGAAAATGCCCTGCCCTTTCTGATAAGATTCCTGGACAAACATTCAAAGAAAGGACGACAACATTTGCTAAGCTCTTTATGGGTTAGCGTGAGTTGTCCCAAGTTAGATTCATATCTAGGATATCGATTGCAGAAAAAGGGTAGGGTTTTATTTAAGTTTAAGCGCTTTCCAAGTTTTTAAGCGCTTTTTTAATTAAATTTTCAATCTTCAATTTTCTCTCAGCTTTTTCAATTTCTTTTAGCGTTCCCTTTGTTTCCGGATGTTTTGGTAAAAATCGTGAACAGCAATCTTGGTGGGGAAGAATGGAGATTTCGAAAGTTCCGATTTCTTTTGCTTTTTCAATTATTTCATTTTTATCCATTCCGATTAATGGTCGCAAAATTAAGAGGTTTGTAGTTTGATTGATTAGGCTTAAATTTTCCAAAGTTTGAGAGGCAACTTGACCAAGATTTTCCCCGCTGACAATCGCTTTCGCTTTTTCTTTATGAGCAATTTTTTCGGCAATTCTGAGCATCATTCTGCGGTAAAGAATAACCCGTAGTTTGCTTGGGGCATTAAGCAGGATTTCTTTTTGAATGTCGGCGAAAGGAATTAAATAAAGTTTTGTTTTCGGCTGAAATTTTTTCAGAGTTTTAACTATCCTCTTGGCTTTTTCAATTGACTCACGGCCGGTATAGGGGAGAGCATGGAAATGTAAAAAAACAAGCTTTAAACCTCTTTTCATCGCCAAAAAAGAAGCAACTGGCGAATCAATTCCTCCCGACAGCAAAGATATTGCTTTACCGCTTACGCCAACCGGCAAACCGCATTGCCCTTTATTTTTTTTGAGATACAAAAAAGCATAATTTTCAACCAGGGTAATAAAGCAGGTTATATCTGGATTTTTCAGTTTGACTTTTACTCCTTTTATTTTTTTTAAAATAAAATCACCAATCTTTTCGTTGATTTCCTGGCTTGAATAAGGAAATTTTTTTTCAGAACGTCGGGTTGAAATTTTGAAAGTTTTAAATTTTTTGTCTTTTAGAAGTTCAAAAGATTTATTTTTTATTTGTTTGATTTCCTGTTTACAGTTATCTGCAAAACTGAAATGACTTATTCCGATAACATTACTTAAGGACTCAGTTATTTCTTTTCTGATTTTTATTCCTTCTTTATTTTCTGACTTGCTTTTTTTGCTTAGCTTTATGATTATCCTTCCGGAAATTCTTTTGACAAATTGAAAATAATCTTTTTTTAAGGAAAGTTTTATATTTTCAACTAATTTCTCTTCAAAAAACTTTCTATTCTTTCCTTTGAGAGCAATTTCGCCGTAGTGGCAAATGATGTAATCCATCTTATTGAGAAAAAAAATAGAGCGGGTGATGGGAATCGAACCCACACTCAACGCCTTGGAAGGGCGTGGTTTTGCCATTAAACTACACCCGCAAAACTTTGTCGGGTTTTTGGTCGGGGTACCCGGACTCGAACCGGGAATCACACGCACCCCATGCGCGCATGTTAACCAATTACACTATACCCCGGATTGAAAGGTGAATGTTGAAAGGTGAATTAAGTGTCTTAAAATAAATCAGATTAGATTACCCTTTTAGATTACCCTTTCTTTAATCTCTTGATACATTTAGTACAAGCAAAAATCCGTTTGCCGGCAAACGGTTTGTATTTTTTGAGTTTTGTATCCGAAGGTACTCGAAGCCACTGGAGGTTCGGATATTTTCTCCTTTTAGCAGTCGGGTTGTATTTTCCCCTCAGTTTTTTTCTAACACCGAAAACTATTGACCCTTTTCCGCAAATTGCACATTTTTTAGCCATAAAAAATCTTGGAATCATCCCGTGTTGGAAGATATAAACCATTAACTTTGTTCAGAACCATATATTCCTTGCTATTGCTCGGATTATAGGAACGAAGCCACGTGAGAAACCGAGAGGTTTCTCAAGATAATGGTCGGGGTGATTCCTTTTTTAATTATAGTGATTTTATTTTATCAAAGTTTTTAAAATTTGCAATATTATAGTATAATTAATAATTAAAAAATTATGGAAGAATTAATATTTAAATTATTTTTATATCTGGTTGTTATTTTTTCCGCTGTTTTTCACGAGTATTTTCACGGCTGGATGGCTAATTATTTGGGCGACTCCACGGCAAAATACATGGGACGTTTAACGTTGAATCCTTTGAAACATATTGACCCTGTGGGAACGGTTATTTTGCCGCTTTTTCTTCTTTTTTTTACTGGAGGGTTTATCGGCTGGGCAAAACCGGTTCCTTACAATCCTTATAATCTACGCGATCAGAAATATGGAGTAGCTAAGGTGGGAATGGCAGGTCCGATGGCTAATTTTCTGATTGCTTTGATTTTCGGATTGATTCTTCGTTTCAGTTTGATTTTTGGTTTTATATCTTCGGGAAGTTTTTTCTACATTGCTTTTTCCTGGATTGTTTACATCAATATTTTTCTTGGTTTGTTTAATCTAATACCTATCCCTCCTTTAGACGGCTCAAAATTACTAATGGATTTTTTTCCTCAATCAAGAATACTTCAGCCGTTGGGCCAATCGTTTATAGGCATTATTCTGGCTCTAGCAGTTGCTTTTATGTTTCTACCTTATATTTCTTCGTTTTTTTATTATCTTATTGTCGGCGGTTCGTTTCCGGGTTTAGTTTTTTGATATTTGGTTGATTATTTATTGATTGTTTTCAATTAATCGACTAAAATATAATTTCAGAGGAAGAAATTCAGAGGTATTGAAGTTCAGAAATTCAGAGGTGAGTGTGTGCGAGGTGTGCGTGCGGGCCGTGTGTGCGGTTGACATTTTTTTTTAATGTGTTAACCTTCATTGATAAAAGTTGTAAACTTTTAATTTTAATTGCAAAATAATTACAAAGATATGTGTCCTACGGTCTGTCAACTTATTAAAAAACCGAGAAAAAAGATAAAGAAAAAGGCGAAAATGAAGGCTTTAACTTTTAGTTTCAATACCTTAAAGAACAGGCCTTCTAAATATTATTCTCCCTTTAAAAGAGGGATTTGTGTTAAAGTTTTTACCGTAACCCCTAAAAAACCGAACTCTGCTTTAAGAAAAGTGGCCAGAGTAAGATTGAGCAACGGCAAGGAAGTTACAGCTTATATTCCCGGCGAGGGTCATAATTTACAGGAACACTCAATAGTTTTAGTCAGAGGAGGAAGGGTAAGAGATTTGCCCGGCGTTAGGTATCACGTGGTTAGAGGAACTTTAGACACAGGCGGAGTTGAAGGAAGAAAACAATCAAGATCAAAGTACGGGACCAAAAAAGAGAAATCAACCGGTCCTCGTGGTGACAAGGTAAGTGGAAGTGAAGGTTCTAGCACAAGTGAGTAAAAATCAGAATAATATTTTATATTTTTTATAATCGTTTATAATCATTCTTTTAATTATTATGGCTAAGAAATATAAAGCTCAGGAGGTGACTCCGGATCCAATCTATAATAATGTTCTGGTTTCCAAATTTATTAACCATGTAATGAGAAAAGGAAAGAAGTTTTTGGCTAGAAAAATTGTTTATGGCGCTTTTGATATAATTAAAGAGCAAACAAAGAAAGATCCTCTGGAAGTTTTTGAAAAAGCTTTGGAGAATTCATCTCCCTCGGTTGAAGTCAGGCCTCAGAGGGTGGGGGGAGCCACTTATCAGGTTCCCAGACCCGTTGCCGGAAAAAGAAAACAGAGTTTGGCTATGAGATGGATAATTGCAGCTGCCAAAAAAAAGAAAGGTAAAGCAATGAAAGATAAATTGGCTGAAGAATTGATTCTGGCTTCAAAGAACGAGGGCGAGGCGGTGAAAAAGAAAATTACCACTCATAAAATGGCTGAAGCCAACAGAGCTTTTGCTTACCTTGTCAGATAATACAAGGAAAAAGTTTGGATAATATTATGTCGAGAACTTATCCTCTTAAAAAAACCAGAGATATAGGAATAATTGCCCATATTGATGCCGGTAAAACAACGGTTACCGAGCGAATTTTATTTTACACCGGAATCAGCCATAAGATTGGGGAGGTTCACAATGGAGAAGCAATTATGGACTGGATGGTTCAGGAAAGAGAAAGAGGAATTACTATTACTTCTGCAGCAACTAGTTGTTACTGGATTCCTGGAGGACTGGTAGAAGATTCTTCAAAAGAAAAAGGAAACGAATATCGAATAAATATCATTGATACCCCTGGCCATATTGATTTTACCGCCGAAGTCCAGCGTTCTTTGCGTGTTTTAGATGGGGCAGTAGTTGTTTTTGATGGCGTTGCCGGAGTGGAGGCTCAGTCAGAAACTGTCTGGCATCAGGCAGATATGTATAAAGTCCCTCGTATTTGTTTTATCAACAAAATGGACAGAGTAGGAGCAAGTTTTGAAAACAGCCTTGAAAGTATTAGGCAAAAACTGACAAAAACGGCTGTTCCCTTGCAGATTCCCATAGGAAGTGAATCAAATTTTGAAGGGGTAATTGATTTAATTAACCAGAAAGCTTTATATTTTGAGGGTGATTTTGGTCAGAACGTGGTTGAGAAAGATATTCCGGAGGAACTAAAAGAAGAAGCTCAGAAAGCTAGAGAAGAAATGTTGGAAAAAGTTGCTGCTGAAGATGAGAAACTTTTAGAAGATTTCTTGGATCATAAAGAAATTTCTCCGGAGAAAATCAGAGAGGTTTTAAGAAAAGCGGTGATTGAATACAAAATTGTTCCTGTTTTTTGTGGAAGTGCTCTAAAAAATAAAGGTATTCAACCATTATTGGATGCTATTTGTTATTATTTGCCAAATCCTCAAGATTTACCGCCAGTTTCGGGAACCGATCCTCGGACAGGAGAGGAGGTTTTAAGAAAATCGGATGATTCGGAACCGTTTTCAGCCTTGGTTTTCAAAATTGCTTATGACCCTTACGTTGGAAGTTTAAGTTATTTTAGAGTCTATTCAGGAACTTTGAAAAAAGGTTCTTATCTTTTGAATTCTAGCACCGGAGAAAAAGAAAGAATTGGCAGAATTTTGAGAATGCATGCCAATTCAAGAAGTGATCTGGAAGAAGTTTTTGCCGGAGATATAGCAGCCACTGTTGGTTTGAAAAACACTCAAACCGGTAACACTCTTTGCGACCCTGATCGCCCTATTTTACTTGAAAAAGTTATATTCCCGGAGCCTGTTATTTCTATTAGAATCAATCCGGAAACAAAAGCTGACCAAGAGAAAATGACTCAGGCTATAAAAAAACTGGTTGAGGAGGATCCTACTTTCCGGGTCAAAGAAGATTTAGAAACGGGAGAAACAATTATCTCTGGAATGGGGGAGCTTCATCTTGATGTCTTGATTGATAGAATGAAGAGAGAATTTAAAGTGGCTGCTGCCACCGGAAAACCTCAGGTAGCTTACAAAGAAACGATTACAAAAGCGGCGAATGCTGAAGGAAAATATATTCGTCAATCCGGGGGCAGGGGACAGTACGGTCATGTTTGGCTGAAAATAGAGCCGAAAAAGAGAGGAGAGGGATTTGAATTTATTGACGCCATAAAAGGAGGTGCTATTCCTCAAGAGTTTATTCCGGCGGTCAAAAAGGGAGTAAAAGAAGCGATGGACAAAGGAGTTTTAGCCGGTTATCCGATGGTTGATATGGCTGTTACCCTTTATGACGGTTCTTTCCATGAAGTTGATTCCTCGGATATTGCTTTTAAAATTGCCGCTATTCAGGCTGTTCAACAGGCCTCCAAAGAAGCAGGATTGATCTTGCTTGAGCCAATAATGAAAATTGAGGTGGTGATACCCGAAGAATTTTTCGGCGACGTTATCGGTGATTTAAACAGAAGAAGAGGGATAATTGAAGAAACCAAAGACAGGGGTGAACTTAAAGTGATAGATGGAAAAGTGCCTCTTGGAGAAATGTTTGGGTATGCTACTAGTCTTCGGAGTTTGACTCAGGGTCGGGGAGTGTTTACAATGGAATTTAATCATTATGATAAAGTGCCCGATAATATCGCCAAGGAAATAATAGAAGGCAAAAGAAGATAAAAAAATAAGTAAAAGAAGTAAAAAAATAAACATATGGATTTTGATACTCTTAAAAAACTTATAAATTCAGACAGGGAAAGAGTTATCGTAGTAGAGAATGGGAAACCGGTTGCTGTTTTACTTTCTTTTGATGAGTACCAGAAAAAATTTAGAAATTATTCAGAAAATGAATCCGAAAATGAGTTTGAAAATGAGTTTGAAGAAAAAGAGCCTCATTATCGACTTGAGGAATTACCGGTAGAAAAGAAAAAAGAATTCAAAAAAGAGTTAACAATTGAAGATTTACCATTTTAAAACTTTTAAAAGGTTGACATTTAATTTTAATTTTATATTATAATATATACTTGATAATAAAATAATTTAATCCGGATACTACGGATTTGGCCTGAATGCTTGAAAATTTTTCAGCATAGGCTATTATTCGTAGATTCGTATCATTATTATGGCTGAAAAAGAAAAATTCGAAAGAACAAAACCACACTTAAACATCGGTACTATCGGTCATGTTGACCATGGTAAAACCACCTTAACCGCTGCGATTTTGAAATACTCAAGATTAAAAGGTTTCAAAGCTTCTGAAAAAACGGTTGAGGAAATTGACTCTGCCCCTGAAGAAAAAACAAGGGGTTTGACAATTAACATTTGTCACACTGAGTTTGAAACAGATAAACGTCACTATGCTTTGATTGATTGTCCTGGTCATGCTGACTACATTAAAAATATGATTACCGGAGCGGCTCAAATGGATGGTGCTATTTTAGTTGTTTCAGCCGCAGACGGACCAATGCCTCAAACTAGAGAGCATATTCTTCTGGCTCGTCAGGTAGGATTGCCTTCTCTTGTTGTTTTTTTGAACAAAACTGATCAAGTTGATGATCCCGAGATGATTGACCTCGTTGAATCAGAATTAAGGGAGCTTTTGAAAAAATATAAATTTCCCGGTGATGAAATTCCTATCGTTAGAGGTTCTGCACTGAAAGCTCTTGAAGCCGGCTCTATAGACGATGCTGCTATGAAAAATATCGAAGAGTTAATAAATAAAGTTGACGAATATATTCAAGAGCCTACCAGAGCAACAGAAGAGCCATTTTTAATGCCTGTTGAAGATGTATTTTCAATTGCTGGAAGAGGAACGGTGGCTACTGGGAGAGTAGAAAGAGGAATTATTAAACCCGGTGACGAAGTAGAAATAGTCGGTTTAAGACAAACCCAAAAAACAGTTGCTGTAAGCGTTGAGATGTTCAATAAAATACTGGATGAAGGAAGAGCAGGAGATAATATTGGTATTTTGCTCAGAGGTCTTAAAAAAGAAGATATTGAAAGAGGACAGGTTATTTGTAAACCCGGTTCAATTACACCTCATACAGAATTTGAAGGTGAGGTTTATGTTTTAACCAAAGACGAGGGAGGACGTCATACTCCTTTCTTTACTGGTTATAAACCTCAATTTTATATCAGAACTTGCGATATAACAGGGGAAGTTACTCTCCCTGAAGGTGTAGAGATGGTTATGCCGGGTGATACGGTCAACATTAAAATAAAGTTAATAGCTCCGGTAGCTTTAGAAGAGAAACAAAGATTTGCCATCCGTGAAGGAGGCAGAACAGTTGGAGCAGGTGTGGTAACAAAGATATTAAAATAAAAAATTCCAAATTCAAACCATTTAAGGTAAATTTTTATCAGAATTTGGAATTTATTTTAGGAAATGGTTGTAAAAGAGAAAGTGGAAACAACACAAAAGAAAGCAGAGGTAACTTCCAAATTGAGAATAAAACTTCGCTCTTATGACAGTAAAGTAATAGATAAAAGCTGCGAGAGTATTGTTGAAATAGCTCGCAGAGGCGGTGTTGAAATTGTAGGTCCGGTTCCTTTACCAACAGAGATTCACCGTTATACCGTTAACCGTTCAACTTTTATTCATAAGAATTCAAGAGAACAGTTTGAAATGAGAATCCATAAGAGATTGATCGAGGTTTTGAATCCTAATCAGAGATTTATAGATTCTCTAAGAGAATTGACCTTGCCAGCAGGAGTTGAAATTGAAGTTAAAGCGATCTAATTTTTTTCTTATTAATATATGAGAAATTGCTTTTAAATTAGGATATCGAATTTTAATATTCTTGAACAGAAAAATACCGGGCGAAGAATCCCGGTATTTCATTAGAAAAAATTATGGCAAAATTTATTCTTGGCAAAAAAATAGAAATGTCCCAGATTTTCAAGGATAATAAAGTTATACCGATAACTTTAATCGCAGCCGGCCCTTGTTTTGTTACTCAGCTCAAGGAGAAAGAAAAAGACGGTTATAGGGCAGTGCAAATTGGATTTGAAAAACTGAAGCCGGCGAAAATTAAAAAACACCAGAAAGAAAAACCTTATCGATTTTTAAGAGAATTTAAAGATAATACAGAAGGATACAAGGTGGGCGATAAAATTGACGTTTCTGTTTTTAAGGAAGGAGATAAGATTAAAGTTTCCGGAATTACAAAAGGAAAGGGATTTCAGGGAGTGGTTAAAAGGTGGGGGTTTTCAGGAAGGAATGCGACTCATGGAGTAAAACATGAGCATCGAACGTTGGGTTCAGTAGGAGCTTCTGGCCCGGAGAGAGTTTTTAAGGGAAAAAAGATGCCTGGAAGAATGGGAGGAAAGCGAGCAACTTTGAAAAATTTAGAGGTAGTCAAAATTGACCCGGAAAATAATTTACTGGTTGTTCGAGGAGCAGTGCCGGGAAGAAGGGGAACGTTGCTGGAAATCAGAGGGTAAAAAACACCGAGATATCATTAATCCTAACTTTAGTAAGTTATGTTTGTTAACACTTACAATCAAAAAGGAGAAAAGACAGGGCAGGCAAGATTACCTAAAGAGATTTTTGGAGTAAAAATAAATCCTGATTTAGTGTATCAGGTGGTTGTTTCTCAAATGGCGAATCGGAGGCAAAAACTTGCTCATACCAAAACAAGAGGCGAAGTCCGAGGAGGAGGGAAAAAACCCTGGCGGCAAAAAGGAACGGGCAGAGCCAGAGCAGGAAGTATCCGTTCGCCTTTATGGAAAGGTGGTGGAGTGACTTTTGGTCCCCGAAAAGAAAAAGTTTTTAAAAAAATTATTCCAAAGAAAATGAAAAGAAAAACTTTATTTATGGTTCTTTCTGGGAAAGTAAAAGCAGGACTTTTGATTTTGTTAGATGAGTTAAAAATTAAAACGGGTAAAACTAAAGAAATTTCTGAAGTTCTGAAAAAGTTTCCTTGTGAAAAGGGAAGTACTTTAATCGTTTTGCCCGAATATGATGAAAAAGTTATTCGGGCTGCAAGGAATATTCCTAATGTTATGACAATTGAAGCGAGAGAGCTTAACGCTTTGGATATGCTCAGCTTTAAATATTTATTGCTTCCTAAAAGAGGTTTAAAGGTGATAAAAGAAACATTTTTAAAATCTAAGACACAAGAATAATTTCCAATTTTATTATGCCAATATTTGATATTTTTAAAAAAAAGAAAAAAACGGAGGGAGAAAAAAAGAAACCAGAAAAAGAGAAGAAAGTCAGAAAGGGAAAAAAAGAGAAAAAAGTTGAAGGAGAACTATTGGATAAGCAAAGGGTTTTGCCGAAAGCGGGTATTCCCTCCGGAGAGAAGCCCAAAAGGAGAAAAGTCAGAATTGCTCCTTTAGTTTTGGCCTCTCCTCATATTGCTGAAAAAACAACCCGATTGGCTAATGTTAATCAATATGTTTTTAAGGTTTATCCGAAAGCCAACAAAACTGAAATTAAAAAGGCAGTTGAAGAGATTTACGGTGTTGACGTTTTAAAAGTGAGAATAGTCAAAGTTCCGAGAAAAAGAAGAAGATTGGGCAGAATCCGTGGTTGGAGAAAAGGGTATAAGAAAGCGATTGTTACTGTTAAAGAAGGTCAGAAAATAGACATACTTCCGAGATAGATAATCTGTTTGGGGAATAGTTCTATGAATAGTTCTGGAAAATAGCCCCGGTCGGTAGAAATTATCAAAATTTAGAAAATATGAAAAAAGTATTAAGCAAAAAGAAAAAAGTGAAGAGTTTGTTAAAACCTTTAAAGAAAACCGGAGGGAGAGGAAAATCCGGAAGGATTACAGTGCGTCACAAAGGAGGCGGAGTAAAACGTCTTTATCGAGTTATAGATTTTTGTCAGGGGAAAGGAGAGTTTCCAATCAAGGCTAAAGTTATTTCTTTAGAATATGATCCGAACAGAACGTGCCATATTGCTCTTGTTTCTTATGAAGATGGAACCCTCAGTTATATTTTAGCTCCTCAGGGATTGCATGAAGGAGATGAAATAGTTTATGATGAAAAAACTCCGCTTTCTCCGGGCAATAGAATGAGGTTAGTCAATTTCCCGATTGGAGCTTTTGCTTATAACATTGAACTTGAACCGGGGAAGGGAGGTAAAATTGCCAGAGCAGCCGGCAATTCCTGTCAGGTTCTGGCTCATGAAGGGAAATATACTCATTTAAAGATGCCATCGGGAGAGATAAGAAAAGTTCGGAATCAATGTTTTGCTTCGGTTGGTGAACTTTCTTGTCCTCAGCACAGATTTCAGAAAATAGGAAAAGCAGGAAGAGCACGTTTGAAAGGTAGAAGGCCTACTGTTCGGGGAACGGCTATGAGCCCGGTTAGCCATCCCCATGGAGGAGGAGAGGGAAGGGCTCCGATTGGTTTAAAGCATCCGAAAACTCCCTGGGGTAGGCCGGCTCTGGGTGTTAAAACTAGAAAAAAGAAATGGAGCGATAAAATGATTATTCAAAGAAGAAAAAAGAAAAAGAAATAAAAAAATACTAACTAACAAACCTATGACAAGAAGTCTTAAAAAGGGTCCCTATATAGATAAAAAATTATTAAATAAGGTTTCTAAATTGAAAAAAGGAGACGGAGTTTTGATTAAAACTTGGTCTCGAAGGGCAACCATTACACCCGAAATGATTGGGTTTGATTTTGGTGTTTACAACGGAAAAGAGTTTATCGTTGTTCGGGTAACCGAGGAGATGGTTGGACATAAACTCGGTGAATTTGCTCCGACTACAAAATTCATAAGACACGGTGGAAAGATGCAAAAAGAACTGGAAACAAGAGAAAAACAGAAAGAAATTGAAAGAGCCCGTAAGTAAAAAACTAAGTTAACTTGAATTAAATTATGGAAGTTAAAGCTAAATTAAATTATTTAAGAATAGCCCCCCGGAAAGTCAGACTGGTAGCCGATTTGATTCGAGGAAAAAGTGTGAAAGATGCTCAGGCTCTTTTAAATTTCAGTTTGAAAAAAGCAGCTTTTCCTTTGAAGAAACTTTTAAACAGCGCTCGGGAGAATGCTAAAAATAATTTCCATCTGGACGAGGATACTCTTTATATTTCAGAAATTAAAGTTGACGAAGGACCGAAACTTAAACGATGGAGAGCCAGAGCAAGAGGAAGAGCTGCTGAGATTCAGAAAAAATCATCCCATGTTACTTTGGTAATTTCGGGTGAAAAAAGAAAAGCAGAGGAGAAAAAAATGCCTCTTGCTGGGAAAAAGCGGAGGGAACAAAAGAGAAAATTGTTAAAAAAGAAAAAGTAAAAGCAGGATAAAAACCGGAATTCACCAGGTTTAAGAAGAAAGAAATAGAAAAGAAAAAACGAGGTTTAAAAAGAATTTTTAAAAGAAAATCATTTTAAGAAATATGAGCCATAAAAGTCATCCAAAGATTTTAAGGATAAAACAAATCGAAAACTGGTTGTCGAGAGGTTTTTACAAAAAGAATTTTCCTCAATATTTAAAGGAAGATTTTAAAATACGAGATTTTTTAAAAAAGAAATTGCCAAAAGGAACTCTTGAAGAAGTTGAGATTGAAAGAGGAGCAACAACATTAAAAATAATCATTAAAACAGCCAGACCTGCTCTTGTTATCGGTAGAGGAGGGGAAGGAGTTGAGAAACTGAAAAAAGAAATAGAAAAAATTTTAGGCAAACTTAAAGATTCAACCATTAAAAGGGACATAAAGATAGAAATAGTTGCTACCAAAGATCCTTGGAGTTCGGCAGTTTTAGTCAGCCAGTGGATTGCTTCTCAACTGGAAAAAAGAGTGCGCTACCGAAGATGTTTAAAAATGGCTTTAAGCAGAATTATGTCTTCTAAAGAAGTGAAAGGAGCAAGAGTGGAGGTCTCCGGAAGATTGAACGGAGTTGACATTTCCAGAACCGAATGGTTAAAAGAGGGAGAGATGCCCAGGCAAAAATTCAGAGCTCAAATTGACTACGGTTTCTCATTGGCTCATTGTACCTACGGAGTGATAGGAGTAAAAGTTTGGATATACAAAGGAGAAAAATTTGAATAATTAGAATGAGAATCATATGATATTGGAACCAAAAAAAATGAAATATAGGAAATGGCAAAAAGGCCGCTCAAGAGGTAAGGAAACGCGGGCTACCGAACTTTGCTTCGGCAGTTTCGGTTTGAAATCAATGGGTACTCGCTGGATTAAATCCTCCCAGATTGAAGCAGCCAGAAGAGTTATTACAAGGACTTTAAAAAGAAAGGGAGAACTCTGGATTAGAATCTTTCCCCAGAAACCAGTTACCTCCAAAGGAAGCGAAGTTCCAATGGGAGGCGGCAAGGGAAGTCCTTCTCATTATGTTTTTCCGATTAAACCCGGCAGAATTATCTTTGAATTAGACGGGGTAAAAGAAGATTTAGCCAGAGAGGCGCTTAAGAAAGCGGCTGACAAGTTGCCTATAAAAACGAAGTTTGTCAAAAGAGAAAAGATTTAAAAGAGAAAAATCTATCTCTAAAGAAAGAAAATCGGATTTTTCAAAAATATGAAACAACAGGAAAAAATCAAAGAATTTAAGAGAATGGCAAAAGGTCAACTTCTTGAAGTTCTGGCGGAGAAACGGGAGAAATTGCGTCAGCTCAGGTTTGACCTTTCTTCCGGCAAGGTTAAAAATGTAAGAGAGATTAGGGAGGTCAAAAAAGATATTGCCAGAATTCTCGGCTTATTAAAAGAGAAAAAATAAAACAGTATGCCCAAAAAAAGATTACAAGGCGAAATTGTATCGGACAAAATGGAAAAAACAGTAGTTGTTAAAGTAAGGAGAATTAAAGAACATCCGAAATATAAAAAAAGATACATAGTTTTTAAGAAATACAAAGCCCATTCTGAAAAAGGAGAATATAAAATGGGGGATAAGGTTGTGATTGAAGAATGTAAGCCTATCAGTCGGGAGAAAAAATGGAAAGTCGTGAAGAAAATATCCTGAAGTTCAAACTTAACTATGATTCAACCGGGTACAAAACTAAAAGTAGCTGACAATTCCGGAGCAAAAGTGGTTCAATGTTTTAACATTCTCGGCGGTACTAAAAAACGTTCCGCCAAAATAGGAGACGTTATTGTTGCTTCCGTTAAGGAAGCCGAACCGAGAAGAGATGTAAAAACTCATGCTATTGTCAAAGCGGTGGTTGTCAGGACAAAGCAACCCTACCGTCGGGCAGACGGCTCTTACATCAGATTTGATGAGAATGCCTGCTGTATTCTTGCTGATAAGCATAATCCCAAAGGAAACAGGATTTTGGGCCCTATTCCCAGAGAATTAAGAGAAAAAGGATTTGAAAAGATAGTTACTCTGGCAAGAGAAGTTGTTTGAAATTGAGCGTTTTCAGATTAAATCTTTTTAAATTTTTATTAAATTATGAAATTAAAAAAAGGCGACCAAGTATTAATAATTAAAGGGAAAGACAAAGGAAAAAAGGGAAAGATTCTGAGAGGGTTTCCTGCCGAATCCAAAGTTTTGATTGAAGGAGTAAATATCAAAAAGAAACATCAAAAGCCAAAAAGAGAAGGAGAAAAAGGCCAGATAGTTGAAGTACCTTCTCCTTTGCCGGTATCCAAATTAAAATTGATTTGTCCAAAATGTGGCAAACCGACCAGAGTTGGATTCAAAGTAAGGAATAAAAATAAATATAGAATTTGTAAAAAGTGTGGAGAAGAAATATGAAATTAAAAGATAATTATAAAACTTCGGATGTTTCTCGCTTATCCTCAAGGTATAAAAATGAGGTAATCTCTCGAATGATGGAGAAATTTGGTTACAAAAGCCCGATGGCTGTGCCGAAAATAGAAAAAGTGGTAATAAATTCAGGTTTTGGAAGAGAGGTTAGCGGCAAAACTTCCTCAGAGAGAGAGAAGTTTATCAAATATATTTTGGATGTCCTTGCCCGGATAACCGGTCAGAGACCAGTTTTACAAAAAGCCAGGAAGTCAATTTCTTCTTTTAAATTAAGAAAGGGAATGCCAATTGGTGCTAAAGTTGTTTTAAGGAGGCAAAAGATGTATGATTTTTTAGAGAAATTAATTTTGCTTGTTTTACCACGGACAAGAGATTTCAGAGGAATTTCCCTGAAATCGGTTGACAGAGAAGGAAATTTAACTTTAGGTTTCAAGGAATACAGTCCTTTTCCGGAAGTGGTGCTGGAAAAAGAGAAAGGAATTTTTGGTTTAGAAGTGACGGTTGTAACAAACGCCAAAACCAGAGAAGAAAGTATAGAATTGTTGAAATTAATGGGTTTTCCATTTAAAACAGAACATTAAATATGCCTAAAAAATCGCAAATTATTAGAGCCCAGAAAACACCAAAATTTAAAACCCGGATTGTCCGGAGATGTTTTAGATGCGGAAGACGGAGAGGATACATAAGGAAATTCGGTTTATGTCGTATTTGTTTCAGGGAAATGGCAAATAAAGGAGAAATTCCGGGCATTAAAAAAGCATCATGGTAAAGTAATATAAATATGATTGACCCAATAACAGACATGCTCAATAGAATAAGAAATGCTCAAGCTGTTCGTCATGAAACAGTTGAGTTTCCTTTTTCAAACTTGAAACTGAAAATAACCCTGATTCTTGCCAGAGAAAATTTCATCGCTGATTTCAAAAAAGTAAAGAATAAGAAACAAAAATTGATAAGAATTTATTTAAAATATGACAAAGAAAAAAATCCGGCAATTTCCGGGTTGAAGCGAATTTCCAAACCCGGTCGGAAAATATATGTTAAAGCGAATGAAATTAAACAAGTTAAAGCAGGAGTTGGAATTAGTATAATTTCAACATCAAAAGGAATAATGACCGGAAAAGAAGCCAAGAAGAATAAAATTGGGGGAGAACTGTTGTGCGAAATATGGTAGAAATGGATACCCAAAAAATAATATATCGGTTATTTATCCAAGAAAGAGGTAATTTAAAATTTTAAAGTTATGAGTAGAATAGGCAAAAAACCAATATTAATACCTCAAGAAACGGAAGTTGAAATAAAAGAGGGAAAAGTTGTGTTTAAAGGTCCAAAAGGAGAAGTTTCTCATGTTCTTCCTGAGGGGATTTTGGTTAAAAAAGAAAATGATAAAATTCTGGTTTCGCCGGAGAAGAAAACAAAAAAACTTCAAGCGCTTTGGGGATTGACCAGAGCTCTTTTACAGAACCATTTAAAAGGAGTAACTTCTGGTTTTGAAAAAAAACTTGAGATAAGAGGTATCGGTTACCGGGCATCGGTTGAAGATGAGAAAGTTATTAAGTTAGAAGTAGGGTTTTCTCATCCTGTGAAATTAGAAATTCCCCCAAAGATTAACGTTTCAATTGAAAAAAATATAATTACTATTTCCGGAATTGACAAACAAAAAGTCGGAGAATTTGCGGCAAAGATAAGAAAAATCAGACCTCCCGAACCTTACAAAGGAAAGGGAATCAGGTATCTCGGAGAGATAGTTCGGAAAAAAGCGAGTAAAAAATTAGCAGCCAGTAAATAAAAAATAATATGTCGGAAGTTGGAGAAAAAAGAGAAAAAAGAAAAAGGCGTCACAAAAGAGTAAGGGCTAAAGTATCAGGGACTTCAAAAGTTCCCCGCCTTTGTGTATTTAGAAGTTCTCGTCATATTTATGCTCAGTTGATTGACGATGAAAAGGGAGAGACTTTAACTTCTGCTAATGATTTACAATTGAAGAAAGCAAAGAAGAAAAAAACAACTTCTGCCAAAAGTTTGGATTCAGCAAAGAAAGGTCAGAAGGAAGAAAAAACTCAAAAAATACTTTCTCGAAAACTTGCCTTGGCTTTTGAAGTTGGAAAGTTAATTGCCGAGAAAGCAATTGAGAAAAAAATTAAAAAGGTTGTTTTTGACAGAGGAGGCTATAAATATCACGGCAGAGTTAAAGCTCTGGCAGAGGGAGCCAGAGAAGGAGGTTTGGAATTTTAATAAAAGCTCAATATGGCAAAAGAAGAAAAAATTATAAAAAAAGAAGAAGAATTTGAGTCGAAATTGCTTGATTTAGCCAGAGTAACAAGAGTAACGGCCGGCGGTAAACAACTGAGATTTCGAGCAGTTGTTGTTGTAGGTAATAAAAACGGAAAAGTCGGAGTAGGAGTGGATAAAGGAAAAGATGTTGCTCAGGCAGTAGAGAAAGCTACTCGATTAGCAAAACTTAATCTTATTGAAATCCCTTTTGTTGGAGAAACTATTCCTTATGAGGTTAAAGCAAAGTTTGGTTCTTCTCAAGTTTTATTGAGGCCTCAGATAAAAGGCAGGGGGCTGGTAGCCGGAGGGGTTGTAAGAGTAATCTGTACTTTGGCTGGAATTAAGAACGTTTCTTCAAAACTTTTATCAAGATCAAGAAATAAAATTAATATTGCCAGAGCCACGATAAAAGCATTGAAAAAGTTAAAAGTTGAGAAGTAAAAATTTTATATGCAATTACACCAATTAAAATTAACTCAAAATCCTTCAAAGAAGAAAAGAATCGGTAGGGGAGGTAAAAAGGGAAGGTATTCCGGTAGAGGAATTAAAGGACAGAAAGCCAGAGCCGGAAGAAAAATGCAGCCTTTTATTCGAGAGATAATTAAAAAATATCCGAAGCTTAAAGGTTACCGTGCCAAAAGTAGAGAGAAACTCCGGGCTAAGGTTAATCTTTCTTTACTTGAAAAATTTTTTGGGCCGGGAGAAAAAATTACTCCGAAGTCTTTGATTGAAAAGAAAATAATTCGTAAAATAAAAGGGAGAGTGCCGGAAGTTAAAATCTTAGCCGGAGGGGAATTGAAGAAAAAATTAATTGTTGAAAATTGTAAAATCTCAAAAGAGGCAGAAAATCAGATAAAAAAAGCCGGTGGAAGTGTGAAGCAATTAAAATGATATTATTAGAGTTATTAAAACGGTTATGAAATAGTCATAAACCATAATAAAGTATTTTTAAATCATTATGGCTTGGGTTCAAAAACTAATTTTAATTTTTAAAGACAGACAACTGAGAAACAAGATTCTTTTTGTCTTGGCTATTTTTGCTGTTTTTCGTCTGGCTTCTAACATTCCTATTCCGGGTATCGGTACAGAGGAGTTGCGAAGATTTTTTTCCGAAAATCAATTTTTTGGCCTTTTGAATCTTTTTGTCGGCGGTGCTTTAAGCAATCTTTCAATTGTTATGCTTGGTTTGGGACCTTATATTACGGCTATAATTATTATCCAGCTTCTGACAATGATTTTTCCCCAACTTGAGAAAATGTACAAAGAAGAAGGGCCGGAGGGAAGAAGAAAATTTAATCAGTACGGAAGAATTTTGACCGTTCCTTTAGCCGCTGTTCAATCTTACGCGATGTTAACTCTCCTTCAAAGACAGAATGCTATCTCGGGTTTAACTCCGCTTCAGCTTGTTGTTTCAATTGTTACTATCACCGGCGGAGCTTTGTTTCTGATGTGGTTGGGAGAGTTAATTTCTGAAAAAGGAATCGGTAACGGCGTTTCCCTTATGATATTTGCCGGGATTGTTGCCAGGACGCCGACCGAGATTCGTAATCTTGTTTTAACTTACGAACCATCCCGTTTACCGTCTTACATTTTCTTTTTTCTTTCCGCTCTCTTGATTATTTTCGGTATTGTTTTTGTAACCGAAGCAAGAAGAAATATTCCTGTTTCTTACGCCAAAAGAGTTAGAGGTCATAGGATGTACGGCGGTGTTTCAACTTATTTGCCAATGAATATTAATCCGGCAGGAGTTATCCCGATAATTTTTGCCTTATCACTTTTACTGTTCCCGGGAATGGTAGCCAATTTTTTTGCCAGCGGAGAAAATCTCTTTATCTCAAATTTTGCTAAAAGTGTGGCTAGTTTTTTTCAGGATCCTTGGGTTTACGGAATTCTATTTTTTATTTTAGTTTTTCTTTTTACCTACTTTTATACCGCTATTACTTTCGACCCAAAATCTATTTCCAGCAATCTTCAGAAAATGGGAGGCTTTGTACCGGGAATTCGGCCGGGCGCTTCTACGGCAGAATTTTTACATAAAATTCTTTATAGAGTTCTTTTCATTGGAGCATTATTTTTAGGGACGATTGCGGTTTTACCATCAATTATTCAGGGAATAAGCGGAGTAACGGCTTTTAGATTTTTAATTGGAGGAACTGCCGTTTTGATTGTTGTTAGCGTTGTTCTGGATATCTGGCGGCAAATTAAAGCTCAAATGGAAATGCGAGAATATGAGACATTTTAGATGTTTCTTTTATTGAAATATTTAAGGTTTATGAAAAAAAAATTAGTTGTAATTTTAATGGGTCCTCCCGGTGCTGGCAAAGGCACTCAGGCTGAGTTGCTTGGAGACAGATTAAGTTTGTATTATTTTGAAACAAGCAAACTTCTTGAAGAAACTTTTCTTGAAGAAAAAGAAAGAAAATCAGTTGAAGTTAATGGGAAAAAGTATTCGGTAGCAAAAGAAAAGACGCTCTGGAAGAAAGGTGTGCTTTGCTCTCCTCCTTTTGTAAGTTATCTGGTTAAAGAGAAAATAGAAGAGCTTCATAAAAAAGGAGAGAATTTGATACTGGCGGGAAGTCCCAGAACTTTATATGAAGGCAAACAAATTATGCCTCTTCTGGAAAAGCTCTATGGCAAAAAGAATATTAAGATTATTCTTATTGATGTTCCTGCCCGGGAAACTATTTTCAGGAATTCTCACCGAAGAATCTGTTCTTTGATGCGTCATCCAATTTTGTACACAAAAGAAACAAAAAATCTTAAAATATGTCCTTTGGATGGTTCAAAATTAGTAAGAAGAAAAGGACTTGATACACCGGCAACAATCAAAGTGAGATTGAAAGAGTATAAAGAAAGAACAATTCCTTTAATTCAATATTTTAAAAAAAGAGAATTAAAAGTCAAAAAAATTAATGGAGTAGGTTCAGTTTCTCAAGTTTTTGAGAGAATTTTAAAAGCTTTAAAATGATTCCAATAAAAACAGAAAAAGAAATTGAAATAATGAGGGAGGGCGGAAGGATATTAGCCAAGGTTATGGAAGAGGTTAAAAAGAAAGTTGCTCCAGGTATTGCCACCAAAGAATTAGATAGGGTTGCTGAAGCCCTTATTTTAAAATACGGAAGCCAGCCTGCCTTCAAAGGTTATGAAGGGTTTCCGGCCACTCTTTGTGCTTCGGTCAATAAGATAATTGTTCACGGTGTTCCTTCAGATTATAAATTGAAAAGCGGGGATATTTTATCTTTAGATCTGGGAGTAAAACACAAGGGTTTTTTCACCGATATGGCTATTACAGTTCCTGTAGGAGATATTGACCCTGATGTTTTAAGATTACTTAAAGTAACTAAAAAATCTTTGAAATTAGCCATCAAAAAATCAAGACCCGGTAATACCTTTGGTGATATTGGCAATACCGTTCAGAGGTATGTTGAGGGACAGGGCTTTAATGTTGTCAGGGAGCTCTGCGGTCATGGAATAGGCAGGGAACTTCATGAAGAACCCCAGATATTTAATTACGGAAAAAGACATGAAGGGGAAAAAATTACTCCCGGAATGGTTTTTTGTATTGAACCTATGGTTACAGCAGGTGATTGGCATTTGGAGAAATTTTCCGATGGCTTCGGTTATAAAACGAGAGATGGTTCTTTATCTTGCCATTTTGAACACACAATTGCTGTAACGGAAAAGGATACTTTGGTTTTAACCAGTTTGAATAATTAGTTGCCTGTTTCAATTTTTTTACCAGTACTGTTCCTGGATTTCGGAAACAGGTTTTTTTTATTTTAAAATTTGTTATAATTACAAGCGAGGGAGAAATGAAAAATTTATTTTTCGATTTCGACC
>CAYQUV010000005.1:0-32306 GCA_964421005.1 uncultured Candidatus Saccharibacteria bacterium | reverse complement strand
AGATGAGGGCTATGGCTAGGAGATTACAGGGAGAAAAAGGTTTGGGCCTTTTGATAGTTGATTATCTTCAGTTAATGGAGCATAGAAATCCAAATTTGAGCGTTGTCCAGCAGGTAACCGAGAATTCAAAGGCTTTAAAATCTTTAGCCAAAGAACTTGGAGTTCCGGTTCTTGCTATCAGCCAGTTATCAAGGGCGGTTGAACAGCGCTCTCCCCAAATTCCAAGATTAGCCGATCTCCGTGAGTCGGGTTGCCTGACCGGAGATACTCTTATTACCCGAGCCGATACCGGAGAAAGAATACCCATAAAAGAACTGGTTGGTAAAACCAATATCCCTGTTCACAGCTTAGACGAAAATTGGCAACTCAAAGAAAAGGAAATTTCCAAAGTATTTCCGAGTGGAGAAAAAATGGTTTACGAAATGAAGCTAAGAAGCGGAAGAAAAATTAAAGCATCAGCCAATCATCCCTTTAGGAGATTAGATAATTGGACGAGATTAGATGAACTTAAGGTCGGAGATTTTATTGCCACTCCAAAAAAAATAGAATTGAGCTCTCCCAGAAATGAATTATCCGAAGATGAAATTATCCTCTTGGCTCACCTTCTTGGAGATGGATGTGTTTTGCCAAGACAGCCAATTCACTACACAAGCGCAGACAGGAAAAATATTAAAATTGTATCTAAAGTTGCTAAAAAATTATTTAAAATTAAACCTAGAATTGTTACTCAAAAAAATTGGTGGCGTGTCTATTTACCGAGTCCTTATCATCTTACTCATAATAAGCGTCATCCGATTATAAATTGGTATCAAGATTTGGGCATTAAGCCATGTCGGTCTTTTGAAAAAGAAATTCCTCAAAAGATATTCGGTTTAGATAATGAAAAGCTTTCGCTTTTCTTAAAACATCTCTGGGCTACAGATGGGAATATTAGT
This sequence comes from uncultured Candidatus Saccharibacteria bacterium, assembly GCA_964421005.1. Classification (GTDB taxonomy): domain Bacteria; phylum Patescibacteriota; class Minisyncoccia; order Minisyncoccales; family CG1-02-41-26; genus CAYQUV01. The sequence continues at coordinate 31,371 of CAYQUV010000005.1, read as the reverse complement.
TTTAAACATCTGAAAGCAAAAAAACCTAATGCCAATATTTATTACTCAACTACAAGCGAAAAAATGGCTCAAGGCATCAAACATTTACTTCTCCGATTTGGAATAAGAAGCAGAATTTCAGAAGCAAAAAAGGCTGATTACAGAATATGTTATTATATTTCTATTCAGGGCAAGGAACATCAACAGAAATTTCTTGAAAAAATAGGGAGTTATGGAAATAGAGGTAAAATAATTCCCAAACTTATAAGAAGTCTTAAACAGATTCATTCAAATGCTAATATTGATACTTGGCCAAAACAAACCTGGGAACACTATATTAACCCGATAAGAGAGGACAAAGGAATTCCCTGGCGAGAGTTTAGCGCAGGAATAGATACTGCTTATTGCTTTAAACATGGGATCGGCAGAGAGAGACTTATGCGAGTTGCTCAGTTTTTACAATTGTCTATTATTTTCAATATTGCAAAATCTGATGTTTTCTGGGATGAAATAATATCAATAAAGCCACTCGGGATAGAAAAAGTATATGATGCTACAGTTCCAGGTACCCATAATTTTGTAGCTAACGACATTATTTTGCATAATTCTTTAGAGCAGGATGCAGACGTAGTGCTATTTATTTACAGAGAAGACCGTTATAAGGAGAATACGGATAGAAAAAATATTGCTGATATTATTATTGCCAAACACCGAAACGGGCCGGTCGGCAAGGTTGAACTTTATTTTGATGAGCCAAGAGTGAGTTTCAAAAATTTAGAAAAAGGATATGAGGACTGATTGTTTTAGACGGGCTGACTATTCTAAAAGAAAAAAATTAAGATGTATCCGCCAAAAATTCAAAAGCTTATTGAACTTTTTTCCAAATTCCCGACGGTCGGGCCAAGAACAGCTGCTCGGTTTGTTTTTTATTTACTCCGTGTTCCCAAGGAAAAAGTTGAAGAAATTGCCAAATCAATTATTGAATTAAAAGAAAAAACAAAAGTTTGTCCCTTGTGTTTTAATGTTTTTGAACCTAAATTTGAAGTTCAGTCAGAAGAAGCAGAAGTTTGTCCGATTTGTTCCGACCCAAAAAGAGATAAATCTCTGATCTGTATTGTGGAAAAAGAAACAGACCTTGAAGCTATTGAAAAAATCAAGAGATACAAAGGGCTTTATTTTGTCTTGGGAGGGGTAGTTTCTAACTTGAGTAAAACAGAAATTAAAAAAGAAATTGAAAATAGAGTTGAAAAGCTGATAGATAGAATCAAAAAACCAGATTCTGAGATTAAAGAAATTATTTTAGCTTTAAATCCAACTCCCGAAGCAGAAAGCACTGTACTCTGGCTTCAGAGAAGGCTTAAGGGCCTTAATGTAAAAATCAGTCAGCTTGGTCGCGGTTTGCCGGTTGGAGGCGAACTAGAGTATGCTGATGAAGAAACTCTTTCTTTTGCTTTTGAAAACAGAAAGGAATAATAACTAAAATTTGACAAAATTCAATAAATAATCTATAAATAATCTATAATAGAAAGTTAATCTACCATTAACTTTTTTGTTTTTTAAAAATTAAAAAGGAGAGAAAGTATGGATGCGATTAGAAGTGTAAACAGGGTTGTTTATAATTATACTCAGTGGCCCCTGGCTGTAGCATCGGCTGAACCGGCAAAACCTGAAGTTCTAAAAATAATAATTAGAACCAGCGGGACAGAACGGCAAAGAAGAATAATGAAGGGCGAAGAGGAGGCAAGGTTAGATTTAAAAAGAGTTCAACCGATTAAAGAAATCTCGCCTTCCGGTAAATCAAGAAAAGTAAGTTCGGCTTATGACAGAAAAATGGCAATAAAATCTTACCAGGGCAAAGAAACAAAATCTGCAGGAGAAAGAAGGCATGCTCGAGGGAAAGAGATAAATATTTCTTTCTTGTTATGGCATGAAATCATTCTTGGTTTTCTGGGAGGTTTTGTACTTGGCCTTTATCTGGGTTTTGACTTTGTCGAAAGTACTTTTCTTGCTTTTTTGGGCTCTGCTTCGGGAATTTATTTCCACGAGATGCACCATTTTGTTACAGCCCGGCAATTAATACTGGAAAAGGAATTTCATATTTCTTTTCCTTACAGTGTAGGCTTTTTTCATCAAGAATTGACAAAAGCACTAAAAGGAGAACAGAGCAACTCGTATATCAAAGTGAATATTGGTAAGAGAGGTATCGGAATTATTTATCCTCGGGAAATACTTTCCCCGGAAGAGAACCTGAAAGTTGACCGGAGTGGTTATCGAGCTAATGTAAGATTTCTTATTTCCTTTGCTATTTTGGGAATCTTTTTCAGTTCTGTTTTCACGGTGATTGCTATGCCGAGTTTTGTACAGGGCGGATTCTCTACCTTCCGAGAAGGAATGAAAAGAAAATAAATAGAGCATAGCATTGCTGCTATGTTCTATTTTTATATTTCATTTGCCTTTCTTGTTTTGTTTTTCGTAAAATATTTTCAGAAAATGATTAGATTGGCAGAATCTATTTTTTAATCTAATATAAACAATCTAATTATTTAAGTGTTCCTTTACAGTCAAATAAGGAGAGAGGGTTATGGCTCAGAATTTTTTGTATTACGGTGATAATCTGGATATTCTTCGTCGTTATATCAACGATGAAACGGTAGACCTCGTTTATCTTGACCCACCTTTCAAAAGCAATCAGAATTACAATGTTCTTTTTCAAGAACGAAACGGTTCGCGGTCAAAAGCTCAGATTAAAGTGTTTAAAGATACCTGGCAATGGGGTAAGGAAGCTGCCGAAGCTTATCAAAAAATTATAGAGACGGGGCCCGAAAAGGTTTCCAAAGTAATGCAAGCATTTCGAATATTTTTAGGTGATAACGATATGTTGGCTTATCTTTCAATGATGGCTCCCCGTCTGGTGGAACTTCGGCGCGTGCTCAAGCCGACTGGCAGTATTTATTTACATTGTGATCCTACAGCGAGTGCTCATTTGAGATTGCTTATGGATGCAGTTTTTGGCCCAAACAATTTCAGGAATGAGATCGTTTGGCATTATGATATAGGAGGGAAACCAAAATATGACTTTCGTCGGAAACATGACATTATCTTACGATATTCTAAAACAGGTGTAGTTATCTGGAATGAAATTCGCCTCGCACCCCTTAATCCTAAAAGATACAACAAAATAGATAAGAATGGACGAAGATATTATGAAGGTTACGGGGGAAAATGGCGAAAATATCTAGACGATGGTACGCCCGCAGATGACGTTTGGACGTTTATTCGTGAACCAGAGTTCCGCACATTAAATTCTCAGGCCAAGGAGCGTCTCGGCTACCCTACTCAGAAACCAGAAGCTCTTCTGGAACGTATTATCAAAGCCAGTAGCAGGAAAGGAGATATTGTCCTCGATCCTTTCTGTGGTTGCGGAACAGCAATTGCCGTTGCTCAACGTCTTAACCGGCAGTGGATTGGTATTGATATTACTCATTTAGCAATAACTCTTATTAAGCACCGCTTACAGGATACTTTTGGAGGAAAAGTTGTAAGAAATGGTAAGGTTCAGCCAGGGATAGAATACGAGGTTATAGGTGAGCCTGTTTCGCTTCCTGATGCCGAAACTTTGGCTCATGAGGATCCCTATCAGTTTCAATGGTGGGCTTTAGGTCTTGTAGGAGCTCGGCCTGTTGAGCAGAAGAAAGGAGCAGATAAAGGAATTGATGGTAGGCTTTATTTTCACGACGAAGGTCTGAAAGCAAAAACCAAACAAATTATTTTACAGGTTAAAGGAGGTCATATAAACTCTGCTAATATCCGTGATCTTAGAGGTGTTTTAGATAGAGAAAAAGCTGAAATTGGTGTTTTTATCACTCTTCAAAAACCTTCGAAATCAATGATGGCTGAAGCAGCAGGAGCAGGTTTTTACTATTCTCCCGGCTGGCAAAAACACTATCCCCGTCTTCAAATTTTAACAATTGAAGAATTACTAAATGGAAAAACAATTAATTATCCTGCTCCCAAGAGCACAAACATAACGTTTAAAAAAGCCCCCCGCTTTAAAAAAGGGCAATCTATACAGGGAGAACTGTTTGATAATGATTAAAAAAATAAATAGAGCATAGTATTACTATGCTCTATTTTTATTGGAAATTAACAATGAATTAAATGAATTAATCGCTGACTATCTTTGTTATTTCAATCTGAGTTAGAAGCTGGCGATGCCCCTTTTTTACTTTATAATGCTTTTTTGGTTTGTATTTAAAAATGATTATCTTTTTTCCTTTCTCCTGTTTTAAAACCTTGCCTGTTACTTTAACTCCTTTGACAGTTGGCTTTCCTATTTCCAATTTTTTATTTTTTTCCAGCAGCAAAATTTCAGAGAAAGTAATTTCGCTTCCCTCTTTTTTGTCTATTTTCTCAATTTCTATTTTATCTCCCGGTGAAACAAGATATTGTTTACCGCCTGTTTTTATTACTGCTAACATATTTAAAATTGGTAATTGTTCAATTTTTTTGAACTGGCAATCGCTCGCAGGATTAAGTTGAAATTAAGTTAAATCCTGGCATCGTTTTATTTGAGTTTTTTTGTTTCTTCGGGGCTTTCCAATTCCCCCAATCTTTCAATTTTTTCCAATAATCTCCCAAATCTGCTTCTTGTTCTGTCGGAGGCGCTTTTGGTATGGTCAATATGAGACAGCAAAACCGAGAGTTCACCGTCACACTTTAGAGCTTCCTGTTGAATAGCTTTCATTTTTTCCAGAATTTTTTTTGCCCCCTCTTCAATTCTGGCTCCTTCAAGCCCAACCATTATAATTTTTAAAAGATAATAGAAAGAATTTGGAGAAACGAAATAAACTTTTTTTGAATAAGAATAATCAATAATTTCCGGATGATTCAAAGTAATTTCGTAATAAATCGGCTCTGAAGGAACATACATTAAAGCGAAATCAACCGTTCCCTCCTGGGGTAAAATGTATTTTTTTGAGATGCTCTCAATATGTTTTTTAATATCACGAATAAAAGCTTTCTCAAAGTTTTCTTTCATCTCTGAATTGTCGTTGACCATTCTTCTGAAATTTTCCATCGGGAATTTTGAATCAATCGGTATTATCCCCTGATTTGTTTTAACAATAGCATCAACAATTTGACCTTCCTGAAATTGATACTGTAAAGAGAAGTTCTGTTTCGGCAGGTATTCACTCAATAAATCTCTTAAAACTTGCTCACCAATATTACCTCTTAATTTTGGTGAGCGTAAAAAATCTTGAAATTCTCTTATTCCCCTGCCAATTTCTTTCACTTTGCCAAGCTCGGAAGCTATCTGAGACTGGCCGTTCTCAAACCTCCTTCTTAGATTTTCAATGTGATTTTCAATGTCCTGTTTAAATATTCCAAGAGGTATTTCATCGCTTTTACCTTCTTTCAGTTTTTTGGTTTCCCGTCGGATATAAAAAACGGAAAATCCGATTCCGGCTAAAACGATTAAAAAAACAATTAAAATAAAAATAAAATCTGACATAATCGCTTCCAAAATCCCGAGAAATCATAAGATTTCTGCCAAAAGTTAGATATTAAGGTATTTTAACAATTCAAATTAAAAAATCAAGTTTTCGGTTAACAGAATTTGAGAGGCAATAAAAAGAATATAGATAGCAATCAAAATAATAGCTTCTTTCTTGGTGATTTTCCTGTCGCTTGAGGAGAAGATCACAAAACCCAGGGCGCTTAAAAAAGTAAAGAGGATACCGCTCAGATAGGGAGAGATATTTATTATTATTAAAGGTGAGATTAAAGAAACCAAGCCCAGAATTAAGGTTGAGTTAACCACCACCGTCCCCATAAAATTTCCCAATACCATCTCTTTGTGCCCTAAAGTTACAGCCTTTATTCCAAAAACTATTTCCGGTAAAACAGTTCCTAAAGAAACAAAAATAATACCGGTGGTTATCAGAGGAAGGTTAATCTCCAGAGCTAAGAAATTAGCCGTTCTGACAACCCCCTCGGCTGAGAAAATGAGTAAAAAGATACTGCCGAAAAATGTTCCCAAATCTTTCAGAAATAATTTAAATTGAAGACGGTCTTTTCTGAAATTTTCAATGAAGGCTTTACTGAACCTTTCTTTTTGGCTGAGAACCTTTCGAAGATAAATACTTAAACCTAAAAGCAGAACTATCCCGTCCACTCTGGAAACGGCTCCGTCAAGCATTAAAAGTAAAGGTAAAAAACTGAGGGCGGCAGCATAAACGGAATTGCTCCTTGTAGTTTCACTTTCAACCCTTAATCCTCCTGCCACTAAAACAGCAATTGCTATCCCGACTGTTAAATTTAAAATATTTGCTCCGATTATGTTACCGAAGCTTAATTGAGGAAGTTTATGAAAAGCGGAGCTCAAGCCGACAAAAAGTTCGGGCAAAGAGGTGGCAAGAGCCATCAAAAAAAAGGTTACCAAAAACTCACTCCATTGTAAGGTTTGGGAGATTCTGATTAAGGATTTTACTACCCAGGTTCCCGATTTAATCAGGAGAAAACAGGCTCCGAATAAAACTAAGATATAAAGCCAGAGCATAGAAATTAGGAATTAAAATTATCAAATTTCGGTCTGGTGTCTGACAATAAAATAATATTTGGCAGATTCAATTAATATTAACTCAACCAATCCCAGGCCAATCAGAATGGACCAGTCAAAAAGGTCTAAAGGAACGGTGCCGAGAAGAGTATTTAAGAGGGGCAGGTATAAAGAAGCAAAAAGAGCGATAACGGCTATTAACCAAGAAACCGCTAGAAATTTGTTTGAAATAAGGTCTATATGCCAGATATTTTTTCGCAGACTTTTACAGGAGAAAACGTAAAAAATAGAGTCTATGGTCAGGGCGGCAAAAACCATTGTTCTGATATACTCGATATTATGATTTTTGTTCCATAACCAGAAAAACAATCCAAGGAGAATTAAATCGGTAATCAGACCGATGATAAAAATAATTACTTTCATTTCTCTCGTTAATAACGGAATATCGTGATTTTTGGGTTTCTGCTTCATTAAATCTTTTTCTTTTGGTTCAAAAGCCAGAGCGACACCGGGCAATCCATCTTCAATTAAATTAACCCATAAAATCTGAACGGCGGTGATCGGTAAAGGAAAACCGCCAATTATGCTGACCGAAACCAAAATTACTTCGGTAAAGCTGTCGGAGAGCAAATAAGTGATGACTTTTCTGATATTATCAAGAATTGCTCTCCCCTCTTCCACGGCAGCTACAATGATTGAAAAGTTATCGTTAAGAAGAACAAGGTCCGAAACTTCTTTGGCAACGCTGGTTCCCGAACCAAGAGCCACTCCTATATCTGCTTTTTTAAGAGCAGGGGCATCGTTTATCCCGTCACCGGTCATAGCTACTACCTCGTTTTTTTCCTGCCATGCCTGGATAATACGCAGTTTGTGACGGGGTTCAACCCGAGCAAAAAGGTTGATTTTTTTTAATATCTTTTGAAGTTCTTTATCTGTCAAATTGTCCAGTTCTTTGCCTTCCATAATATTCTCTCTTTTCACTTCCATATCTAATTCCTTAGCTACGGCTTTTGCGGTAAGGAGATGGTCGCCGGTTACAATAATTGGCCGCATACCGGCTTTTTTACAGGTACTTATTGCCTCTTTTGCTTCCTTTCTCAAAGGATCCTTCAAGCCGATAAGTCCGGTAAAAGTTAAACAGGTTACATCCTCTTCTTTGATTTTTTCTGCTTTTGTTTCTTTGTAAGCTACAGCAATAACTCTTAATCCGTTTTTTGTTAAATCTTCCAGTTCTTGCTTTAACTTTAAGAGATTTCTTTTTATGATTATTTTTTTGCCATTTTCGGTCTTAATTTTAGAACTTCTTTCCAAAATCTTTTCCGGAGCCCCGGAGACAAACAAAATATTGCTTTTTTTTCTTTGATGGAGAGTGGCAATGAATTTATTTTTCGTGTTGAAGGGAATTTTGTCAATTATTGGCAATTCCTTTTCCAATTCTGGTTTTTTTAATCCTTGCTCTGCTGCAGCTAAAATTAAAGCTCTGTCTGTTGGCCTTCCTCTCAATTTCCAAAGAGATGGAAACTGAGCAGGATTTTCCACAAAAGCTTCATTGCATAGAGCAGCGATTTTTAAAGAAAATAATTTGTCTTCGCTTTTTATTTCGCTGACGGTCATTTTCCCCTCGGTCAAAGTCAAGGTTTTGTCGGTACAAATTACCGAAGTGCTTCCCAGTGTTTCAGCCGAAGCCAATTTTCTGACCAACCCCTTCTTTTTTAAAATTCTTTCCATTCCCAGAGCTAAAATCACAGTCATGGCTACCGGCAAACCTTCGGGAATGGCAGCTACCGCTACGGCCACGGCCGTGGTAAACATTTCTATAAACTCGCCTCCGGTTAAAATTCCCTCAATAAATATGAGAAGACAGATAATAACAATAAGAATTCCAACAATTTTTGAAAAGTGGCTTAGTTTTCTCTGATAAGGAGTTTTTTCCTCTTTGGTTTCTCTTACCATTGAAGCAACTTTGCCGATTTCGGTAGAAATTCCCGTTTCGGTAACCACAGCTTTTCCTTCTCCGTCTTCAATGATGGTCCCCATATAAACCATATTGTCCCGGTCAGCCATTGGCGTGTCAGCCTCCAGTACATCGGAATGTTTCTCAGCTGCCAGCCATTCCCCGGTCAAGGCTGCCTCATTTATTTTTAAGTTCAAACTTTCAATAATTCTTCCGTCAGCCGGAACTTTATCGCCGGGTTTAAGCACTATTACATCTCCTGGGACCAAATCTTCAGCCAGAATCTCTTTTTCTTCTCCTTCTCTGAAGCACACAGCATGAAGTTTCAAAACTTTCTTTAATTCTCTCAATGTGCTAGATGCTTTCTTTTCCTGGATATATCCAACAACGGTGTTAAGAAACACGGCAGCGAAGATAACTACGGAATCGGTCCACTCTTTAAAAAAGATGGTTATTATTCCGGCAATTACCAGAATATAAATCAAGGGGCTTCTGAATTGAGCCAGAAATATTTTAAACCGGGACAGAGGTTTTTCCCCGGGAAGCTTGTTAGGACCAAACTTGCTTTTTCTTTTTTCTATTTCCTCTTTTGAGAGACCGTTCTTCAAGTCGGTTTTCAAGATTTTGGCAATCTCTTCGGGAAGAATATTGTGCCACTGATGATTTTTAGCAGTTGCCATATTATTCATATTCTTATCGTATATGTTATCGAATTATTATTGATCTGGTTATTATCTTATTTTAAATAAAAATGAGCTTTTTTAAAGCCCATTTTTTAACACTCCATTATTACGATTAAATTTTTATAAGAATATTTGGAATCTCTTCAATTAAATCAGTGGCTAACATTGACTCGCCGAATTTCTTAGCCGCTCTTTCCCCAGCCGTTCCATTAAGAAAAGCAGCCGCTGCCCCGGCAGTGAAAAGATCCGTGCCCTTTGCCAAAAGAGCGCCGGCAATTCCGGCCAATGTGTCGCCTGTTCCCCCTTTTGTCATATAGGGAGAACCCGCTCTATCAAGAGCAACATCTTTTTTCTCAGAAGAAGCCACGATATCCACCTGCCCTTTAAGCAAAATTGTTGTTTTTAACCTTTCGGCTTCGTCGACGGTTAATTTTATTCTTTCATCCAGGGGTTTGCCCTCAACTTTCTGACCGCTCAAGATAAAAAATTCGTAGCTGTGAGGAGTGAGCAAAAAGGGTTTTCCGCTTATAACTTCAGGATTCTTTGATATAGCGTGTATTCCATCGGCATCAATAACACAAGGAATATTAATTTGCCGGAGATATTCCAACACAGTATCTTTTGTTTCCTCCGACCTTCCCAATCCTCCGCCGATAACAACGGCTGCTTTATCGCCGCTTACTCTCTTGGCAGCTTCGGTCATAGCGATAAGAGTATCCAAATCTTCCTTGTCCAGCCAGTTCCCTTTCAGAGCCAAACTGACCAAATTTGGTGAAAAGCCGGCTATGATGTCAGCTGCTCTCTTGGGAGCCAAAACCTGGACCATATCAACCCCGCTTTTAAACGCAGCCATAGCGGCTAAAGCAGGAGAGCCGGTATAAAATTGCCCTCCACCGATAACCAAAAGAATGCCAAAATCATATTTTCTGACCTCTTTTTTTCGGGCAGGATAAACTTTTTTTAAAATATCTTTGTTAACCTCAAACATGATTATTATTTAATTTTACCTCTTTTCAATCATCTCTGTCAATCAATTATTATAATCTTTGCTATTATAATCTTTGCCTTTTTATTTAATATAATTTCAGGTCAATTAGAGCTTCTCTTTTTCCAGAAGTAGCAATACCCTTCTCTTCAACGAGAACTTTAACTTTCAAGTCAGTAGAAACTTTTGCTACCTCATATATTTTTGTACAAGGTGTTGGAGTAAAAGCAGGTTTAAGGGCTGCTCCGCAATCACTTTCTTCTGAAATCCAAGGATCTGCTTCTCTTTTAAGCGCTTGAAAATGCCTTCCTTCACCGTCAATTATTTCTCCGAGACTCCATTTTTTATCGGCTTCCGTTATAATCTCTTTTCCTACGTTTTGAGCTCCTATTGTGACTTCTATAAATCTTTCTTTGGTAAATAAATCTTCTTGGCGTTCAGGGTACTTGCTCTCACTTCCTCTAAGTATATTTCCTTTATCTTTTGCTTTCTGAAAAACAAACCTTATATCATCTATTATTACTTCATAGACAGGTTCCTGAACTTCTTGTCCTTGTTCTTCTTTCCCCTCTTCTTCTGTCGGGGTGGGCGTTTCTTCTGGCCCCGAAAATAATTTAACTATTATAAAAGCAATTATTAAAACAAGAATAATTAATCCGACTAAAATTAAAAGCCCTTTTGGGATTTGTCCAGATGAATTTATCAATTTTTTGTTTTTCATTTTTATAAATTTATAAAATTTTCTTTAGTTTGACCTTTAAAATAAATCCTCAAAAAATGTTTGAAGTGGCCCCAACCGGATTCGAACCGGTATTTCCACTGTGAGAGAGTGATGTCCTAAACCATTAGACGATGGGGCCAAATTTTGGTAATTGAAAAATATTGCTATCTTAACCCTTGAAGAATCTTGAGTAATAGTTTTATTTTTAACATTTTAACAAAAATTCCCCAAAAAACAACTTTTAGTCTTCATTTTGCTAAAATTATACTCTTTAATGTTGCCGATGCTATCGGATATTGCCGATGCTATCGGCTTGTTATTGGGTTGGTGGAATTTGCCAGAGACCAATAATGTATTTTGCCAACTCTCTAAACAAAGGAGCGGCCGAATATCCGGCTGTTTCTACTCCTTTTGGGTTGTCTAATTTTATAAAAATCAAAACTTGAGGATTCAAAGCAGGAAAAAAACCAATGAAACTTTGGATTGTTTCTGTTTCCGAATACCCTTTCCCGTTCTTTGAGGGAACCTGGGCTGTTCCTGTTTTCCCGGTGATATAATAACCAGGAATTTGTGCTCTTCTGCCAGAGCCATTTTCTACCACGCTTATTAACATAGAAGTTAGTTTGGCTGCTGTTGTTTGAGAAATAACTTTTCTCTGAACCTCAGGAGCGGTTTCAATAACTTCTCCGTTAGCCTTAACAATTTTTTCAACAATAAAAGGACGCATTAAATTTCCTCCGTTTGCTATAGCCCCGAATGCTCTAACGAGTTGAACAGGAGTTACTTGAATTCCTTGCCCAAAACTGGCTGTGGCTAAATCTCTGGGATATCCTCTAATTAGAGGTTTGTTTTCGGAAAAGATTTCCCCTTGTAGGTCAATTCCCGTTTTTTCAAAAAAGCCAAACTTTTCCAGATACCCAAGAAATTTCTCCTTGCCGATTTCCTGTTGGACAAAAACTGCTCCGGTATTAATTGATTCTTCCAAGACATCGGTCATGCTCTGTTCGCCCCATACTCTTCTTTGAAAATTGTAAATAGGGGGACCGCCGAGTTCGACAAAACCTTTATCTATATAAGTTGTTTCAGGAGTTATCAGATTTTCTTCAAGTCCCTGGGCGAAAGTTATTGGTTTAAAAATCGAACCTGGCTCAAAAAGTTTTTGCAAAACAGGATTGAGAAATATTTCAAGTTCTTTTTCTTCTCCATATCTGTTGGAATTAAAACTCGGGAAGATTGCCATAGCTAAGATTTTACCTGTTGAAGGATCGGTAACTATGATCTGGCCAGAATCAATATCAAATTTCTCTTTTGCTTTTTTTAGTAATTTCTCAGAAAAATATTGGATGTTATAATCAAGAGTTAAAAAAAGAGACGCTCCCTTTGAAAGGTCCTTTTTTGAAATTGGTTCGTTAAGATTATCCCAGAAATTCAAATAACCAAAAGCCGACCTTAACTCCTTTTGAAAACTATCTTTGCCTCTCAAAATTTTATCATAATAACCTTCTATCCCGTATTGGCCTTCTCCTTCGGAATTTAAAAAACCGATTACATGCGAGGCTAATTCTTCCTGAGGGTAAAACCTTGCCCAGACTTCGTCGGTAGAGATTCCCGTAATTTCGGCTTCTTTTATTTTATTAAGGGCATCTTTTGAAATCTCTCTTTTTAAAACATTGCCCTTTTTAAAAGAAGAAAGGAGATTCTCTTTTTCTTCTCCGAGGATTTCTCCTATTATTTCAGCCATTTCTTCCCAATTTTCCTGAGGAATTTTTTGAGGGAAAATATAAACCAGGTTTTTCTTTTTAGTTTGAGCCAAAGGAGTTTTTTCATCATTAAAAAAAACCTCTCCCCTTTCCCCTCTGATTTCTTTAAATGAAACCTGCTGCCCTAAAGCCAGAGCTTCGTAATACTCTCCTTTTTTAATTTGGAGATAATATAATCTGTAAATAATTAAAAGAGAGAAACAAACTAAAAAAAAGAAAATAATTTTTATTTTCCAGTTCTTCATTTTAAAAGCTTTTCATTATCATTATTATTGACTGGTCTTTCTTACCAGATAATCAGAGGATATAGGAATATATTTTATTTCAGAAACTTCTACAAAGTTAAGATTTTTTATCTTCTCTTCAACATTTTCCAGAGAAAACAATTGAAAGTATTTCTTTTCAAGAGCCAAATTTTCTTTGGACAAAATATCTATCTTCTGGTTATAAGTTTTAACTAAATAACTTTCTTTAGTTAATTTTTCAATTTGAAAAAGATAAAAGCCCAGGAGGCACAAAATTGAAACAGAGAGCGCCAATAAAATTAAATAAAGAGTTCTTCTTTTTGGTAGAGAGAAATTATTGACTCGGGAAAAAATCGGAAAAATTAAGATTGAAGTTTGACTTTTCATATTTTTAACTACTTTTTTAATGCCCGTATTTTTTGGGCCACTCTGAGTCGAGCCGACCTTGCTCTTGGATTTTTTTCAATCTCCTTTAAGGAAGGAAAAATCGGCTTTTTGGTTAATATTTTTAAAAGACCTTTTTTTTCACTATCTTTTAAAAAGTTTTTAACGAGCCTATCTTCACCTGAATGGAAAGAAATAACCGCTAATTTCCCTTTTTCTTCTAAAATTTCAATAGTTTGGGGAAGAACTTTTTCCAGGTTATCCAATTCTCGATTGACAGCGATTCTTAAGGCCTGAAAAGTTCTGGTGGCAGGATGAATCTTTCTCGTATGAATTTTTCTTTTTTGATAACTTCGGGGATAGGCTTTCTTGATTATTTCTACCAGTTGAAAGGTATTTTTTATCGGATTTTCTTTTCTGGCTTCCACTATTTGTCGGGCAATTCTCCTTGAAAATCGTTCTCCGCCATATTCTCTCAAGATTCTTTCAATCTCTTCTTGAGGAAACCTATTGACAATTTCTTCTGCTTTTAAATCTTGATTTGTATCATATCTCATATCCAGAGGTTCTTTTCTTTTGAAACTGAATCCTCTTTTTGATTTCTCCAGGTGCCAGCTTGACATACCAAGGTCAAAGAGAATCCCCTTAACCTGCTTAAAGCCGTATTTTTCAACGATTTCTTTCAAGTTGACATAAGAATCGTTTATTAAGAGCAATCTTTTTTGAATTTCTCCTAACCGCTTTTTCAGTTCTTTTTTCAGTTCTCTATACAATTCGGTATCTAACTCAAGCGCCAATACTTTTCCCATAGGTCCGTTCTTTTTCAAGAGAGATATCGTATGACCTCCTTCCCCGCATGTCGCATCAATAAAATTGTCGTTCGGACAGGGCTTAAAATAATCTAAAACTTCTTTCTGAAGACAGGGAATGTGAGTCATATTAAACGCCTAATTCTTTTAATCTTTCTGCTATGTCCCCCGCTTCTTTTTCAGTTTTTTGTTTATAGTTCTGCCAGTTCTTTTCGTCCCAAATTTCAACCCGGTTGTATAACCCGGCAACTACCGCCCTCTTTTTTAAAGAGGCATATTTTTTTAAATAATCGGGAATTAAAATTCTTCCAAGTCTGTCTAAATTTACTTCCATTGCTCCGGCCAGCATTATTCTGACAAATCCTCTAGCATCTGCTTGTGATAAAGGCAGTTGGGAGAGTTTTTTGGCTAGTTTTGTCCACTCTCTCACTGGATACAGAAAAAGACAATTATCAAGACCTCGGGTAATAACTGCCTTTTTGCCTAAAATCTGTCTGAATTTGGCAGGAATAGCCAGTCTCTTTTTTTCATCAATTGTATAATTGTATTCTCCGAGGAACATAGAATTGAACATGTATTTGTTACAGATTTGCTAATTTATAATTGAATTATCCACAAAACTCCTTAGTTATCCCCATATTTATCCACAATTTCCCATCTATTTCCTTTTTATTCCATTTTAAGACCATTGTCAACCATTTACTATCAATAGAAATTTTTATTGAAAATAAAGGAAAAATAAGAAAAAACCCCTTGTTCTTAAGGGATTTTTTCCACAGATTATCCACAATTGGTTTATATTAGAGAATATCTTTTTTAATTTGCTTAATTTTTTTCTTCAGTTCTTTTTCCGCACGGTACTTGGCAGTTTGCTCTTTTCTAAGCTCCATCCATTTATCCAGACCGACAAGTTTGCCTCTGAAAATCCAGACTAACAAAAAGGCAATGCTGAGAGGGAATAAAATGGAATTTAAAATTCCGCCGGATATTCCAGTGCTGATTTGACTGGCAGTTTGAGAATTATTTGTTGTATCTCCCGAACTGCCATCTGTGTTGATGCCCGTATTGGTGCCTGTATCAACTATAATTCTACAGTTGGCACTATCAGAAATCTGGTTATTATAAGCTAAAACAGTGCTGATTAACTCGCTATTGCTGGAAAACTTATCTTTCGAAGCTACCTTGGCTTTAAAAGTAAGTTTCTTTGCTCTCCCCTGAATTATATCTCCCAATTCTATTGCTTCGGTAGTGATATTTTTATCACTGGCTTCATCGTCTATCTTGAGGTCTCCCCGATAAATTATATTTGAAGCTAAATTAAGTTTGACTTTTACATTTTCCAAGTCTGTATCACCTGCTGCTCCGACATCTATTTTAAAAAGTAATTGGTCAGAGGGATCTGCTCTTAAAACCTTATACCAGACCGTATCTCCCCGAGATAAATTCTTGACCGATATTCTGGTAATAAAAGAAGGACATTTTGTTTTAAATGTTTTGTCGGCACCGTATGAAATCCCCCAGTCATTTTTTGAAACCCCTCTGAAATGATAAACAGTGCAGGCAGATAAACCGGAAACAGTGGTCGAAATAATGCCTTTTCTTCTAATGTTGTATTTTTTAAGAGTGCTTTTTCCATAAGAAGCAGTTTTTCCATAATCAAACCACGCCTCCAAATCAGAGGAACCTCCTCTGTTAGTTATCTGTCCTCTTAAACTAGCGGAGGTTTCAGTAATATTCTGAGCATCTATGGTAATGATAGTAGGTTTGGAATAACCACCCATAGAAAATATTGGAGACATTGAAGCAATAAAATTAATAGAATGAACCGGGATTTTAAAATCCATGTCTCCAACAGGAAGCAATGGAGGTCCGGGAATTACAAGCAAAGTGAGCATTAAACATTGATTTATTAAATTGATTATTGATTTGTTCATATTTTTATAATAATACCTAATTTTTTTTACAACACTGCCTCAATAGCGATTCTCTTCTGGTCTTTGCCCGGAGGCCAACAGGTTAATAATATTAAAATTGATTCGGAATTTGCTGATTCATTTTCGGAATTTATCAACTTATTCTCCAAACCGAGGGAAGGAATTTCTTCTCCCTTTTCAAGAAAAAATTTGTTTCTGACTATGTAATCGTATTGATGCTCATTGAAATAAATGTAAACTATATCCCCTTTTTCCAGTTTGTTCAAATCGGAGAAAACCCAATCGTAATTTACCTTGGGCCAATTCTCGGGAGCACTGTGTCCTAAAATTATAATCAGGCCCTTCTCGCCCGGCAAAGCCGAATCTGGGTAATGAAGAACTCCCTCTTTTAAAATTTCTTCAAGAACTTCTTTATCATACTCCTGGGAAAAAACAATCGGAGAAATTATTCCGATTTTAGGAATCTCAATGATATTTTCTTTATAATAATTATACTCGTCATTAATTTTGTCTTCTTTCCCCTTTCTGTTTTCATTTTTCTCCTCTATCATATTTTTCTCTACCATATCAATATTCTGTTTGTCTCTGAAGGTTCTTGTTAAATCTTTCGAGGGCGAGGTTATTTCTTCTGCCAAATTAGAAAATACCGAATAAATAACCCTGTAATTGAAATAAGGAAGAACCCTGGAGACTGTGTTCCGGTTGGCAATTAAAAAAAATATCAGAAATAAAAAAATAAATGGTTTCCAGAAAGGTTTGATTTTTTCCACTATCTTTAACATTTTTATATAATTTTTAAATTACCACATTATCTCTAAAAAGTCAATACTAATTAATGAGATTGTTGATGAGAGTATCCATAACATTATTCACAAGAATGAATGGTATAAATAGCATCGTAACAGTCAGTAATATTATATATCCGAAAATAAAAAAGGCGTATTCAATTTTGATATGAATACGCCTGATTGATTATTGTTTTAGAGAATTTCTAAGGCAATAAAGATAATGACCAGACAAAGAGCGACAATCCCGAATCCCAGAGAAAAACCGTCTACTGTTGAAGAAGATTTTTTCTCGTCTTTCCTGTAATATCCGACTCCACCGGGGCCCGTAGTGTGCCATTCTCCAGAGTGTTCCAGTTTATGGAACAAATTAGCAATGGTTACCAGCAGCCCTGCTATCCATATTATTTCCACCGGAATATCAAAGGCATGAATATTGGGGGTGAAGATTTCCAGTAAAATAGATAATCCAACAATTAATCCCACGGCAATTCCAATCTTGAATTTCATCTTCCGACTCCTTTTTTGTTTCCTTATTGGTTTTTATTTCCTTACTGTTGCTTACTTCCTTATTTCCCCAATTAAATAATTTAATGTTCTTATACCAATGCCAAGGTTATAATATATTTATCACTCTTTGTCAACTAAAATTAAGAGTAATACAAAGATTATAATAAAGCATTAAGACATTAATATCGAGCAACAAAAAAAAGAAATTTACTGCTTTTGTGCTCTTGTTCTTTATGCCTTTATTCCGAAGGCTCTTCAATTTCCGGGAGAGATTCAATATCAAAATCTGGAGGGTAGTATTCTTCTCCGAATTCTTCTCCGAAATATTCTTCGTATCCTTCGGGCGATAATTCTTCCCCGTAAAAATCCTGTAAAAACTCTGGAGAGGAGAGGAATTCTTCGATTGATTTGAAATCGGTAGGAGTTTCTATTTCAAATTCTTTATTGAAGTCGGATAGTTTTAAATCAACCCCTAATTTAATCTGCACCTTCTCGCCCGCTCCGGTTTCTTCACTTTTCATTGCCCCGGACCCTATTCCCTCTGGTTGAGCATATTCCATCTTTTTTTCAAATTTTATTCTCCTCAAACAATTAGTTCTTTCATCAAGCCAGAAATCAAACTGAAGAGGCTCGATATTGCTCCAGGCAATATCAAAGTTTTGAGAGAAATCCTCTAAAAATTTCTCAAGTTCCCTTTCGTAACTGACTTTTTCCTCTTCCGGGACATATTTCTTCATTAATTGAAATATCTCGGGAATTAAAACTTTTACGGTTCCTTTTTTGACCTTTGTAGAATAATGTATAACTTTTTCTCCGTCCAATTCTTCCTGACCAAAATCCTTCTCTATTTTAAAAATTTCTTTTCCTTTTAAAATTTCTTTTAAATCTTGAAGAAAGGCTTTCTCATCTTCTGTTAATGCTTCTTTCGACTCTTCTCCGCTCATTTCTCTTATTTTCTCCATATCAATTTTAAACCACTGGTCTTTAATTTCTTCCAAGCCGATACCCAAAAGAGATAAATCGGGCAAACTGGTTATCTTTAAATAAACGTCTTGACCAAAACTTTTTAATTCTCCCTTCACCTGGAGTATTACGCCCTCCATACCAATCCTCAAATCAAAATCAGCAGAAGATTTTTTTTCTTCGGTGTCTGATATGTCAACAATCTGGGAAAGAAAGAGGGTTAAAGTAAGGCTTCTTGGTTTGCCTTCCTCTTCAGATATAAATTCTCCTTCAATTTTCCCGTCCATTTTAAATGTTTCAGCCGCAATTGCTTTAGCAATTGCTTTTTCAATCACCAAATCCGGCGGTCCGAAAGGATTCCAAGGGGGTGACCATACTTCAGTTGCCAAAAGCACAATAATTATTCCTAAAATTAAAATAAAAATACCCGAAATTACAGTTTTCAAATTTAGCGTATTGAGCATAATTTTTATCTTATTTGTTAATCTTTATTTATTTTATTCAACTTTTAAACTAAATTCTTTTTCTCCGACCTTTATTTCCACTTTATTTCCTCGCTTTATTTTACCACTTAAAATAGCCCGAGCCAAAATGTTTTCTACTTTATCTTGAATAATTCTTGCCATTTCTCTCGCTCCAAATTCGGGAGAATAGCTCAGTTCAACAATTTTTTCTTTCAATTCTTCGGTGATTTCCAGATTTATCCCTTTGTCTTTAAGATTTTCAACCAATTTGCTGAGCATTAACTGGGAAATAGCCAAAAGATTTGTTTTGGAGAGAGGCTTGAAAACAATAACACTATCAAACCTGTTTATGAACTCGGGCCTGAAAATTCTTTCTTTTAAGAGATAATCCAGAAGGTCGTCTTTCACTATTTCTATTTTTTTTCTTTCTTTGATTTCCTGCCTGATTACCTCTGCTCCGGCATTACTGGTAGCGATAATTATAGCGTTTTTAAAATCAACTTTTCTGCCATCTCCTGCTGTAACCCATCCTTCGTCAAAAATCTGTAAAAACAAATTTAAAATATTGGGATGAGCTTTTTCAATTTCATCAAGCAAAATCAAAGAAAATGGATTTTCTCTGACAGGGGTTATTAAAAGACCTTCTTCACCGGGAGCCCCGAGCAATCTTTTGATGTCTTTAATCTCTTGAAATTCAGACATATCCAATCTTATCATTCTTTTTTCAGAACCAAAATAAATTTTAGCCAGCGCTTTTGATGTTTCGGTTTTGCCAACCCCTGTCGGACCCAAAAAAAGGAAAGTTCCTATTGGGCCAGATTTGATTTTAACTTCCGCTCTTGCTCTTCTTAAAGCATCGCTTATCTCCCGAACAGCATTTTCCTGATTAATAATCCTCTGATGAATTAACTCTTCCAGATTTAATAAAATTTCTTTTTCTTTTTCTTCAAGTTCTTCAAGAGGAATCTCAACTTTTTCCGAAATCACTTTTTTAATATGTTCTGGTTTTAAAACAGGAGATTTGGTAAAAACTTTGAGAAAACTCAATGCTTCATCAAGAAGACGGAAGGCTTTTTCCGGGAAAGGAACATCGCCTATATATCGAGAACTTAATCTTAAAATTTCTCTCAATGTTTTGTATTCAACAAATTTTTTGTACTTTTTTTCAAAAAAAGGAAGAAAATTCTCAAGAAGTTCTAATGTTTCCTTTTCTGAAATTTCCGAAACTTCAACTTTCTCAAAAAGATTAAGTAGAGAAGGATTCTTTTCCAAGATGGTGTGCAATCCCTGATAGGTAGTCAGGGCAATAATTTGAAATGAAGATAAAGGCAGATAGCGGGACAGAACGCCGGAAATGTTTATCGTTCCCGGTCTTGGGGTTTCAGGGAAAAAGTTCTGAATTTCCTCTATAATCAGGACAATATTGCCCGCTGCTACTGCCTGATTAAAACACAGTTCCAACGTAGATTCTGCCTCTTCAAAAGAAGAAACTTCAGCAGCCAGCAGTCCCAGATCAAAATTCAAAAATCTTTTGTAATTAATATGGGGGGAGCTTTTGCCCAAAAATGCTCTTTGAGCAACAGCCTGGACTATACTTCCTCTCCCCGTTCCCGGTTCACCGA
The DNA here is from genome assembly GCA_964421005.1 of uncultured Candidatus Saccharibacteria bacterium. Classification (GTDB taxonomy): domain Bacteria; phylum Patescibacteriota; class Minisyncoccia; order Minisyncoccales; family CG1-02-41-26; genus CAYQUV01. Next base: position 11,014 of record CAYQUV010000005.1, on the reverse strand, counting down.
CCAGCAAAACGTTGTTGATTTCTTCTTTTTCTAAAATTCGTTCTACCTGTCTGATCTCTTTTTTATGACCAACAATCTCTCTAAAACCGCCTTTTTTGAATTTCTCTCTTAAATCACGAGAGAATTTGTCCAGAGTTATGCTGTAGCCTGCTGCCCAATCCTTAGCAATTGAACCTTTTTTCATTAGATTTTGGTACTCCCAGAATCTTCTCGACTCAGCAAGCTTTTCCTCTATTTTTTCATACCAGTTAACCAAATTTTCAATATCTTCTCTTTTTAAATCATTTAAGATTAAAAACTTTTTGAAGAAAAGAGAGAAACCTGCCAGACTTATAAGGATATCCCCCACTCCTATTCTTTCTTTTTTTCTGTATTTGGCAATTTTTAATGCTTCAAAAATTATTTTTTCAAAATCCGGGAGCCATTCTTTCTCGGTTTTCCAGATTTCTCTTTTTGTTAATTCTTTGAGTTTTCTAAAAGATAGGTTTGCTCTTCCAAAGACAAAATTTATCTCTTTGATTTTTGGGTTAATTAAATAATAAAGCAAGAGTTCCTGAGAAGCCGTTCTGAATTTCTTTTTCTCGGCTTTCTTTAAGGTTTTATGGCAAATTTCAGCTGCCGTGTAATCCAAAAAAGAGGCCAGATTAAAATCCTGAGGACGAAGCACTGCTTCGGAAATTGAATATTTAAGTTCGGGCATTTTGATTTTTGACTCAAAAAAAATAGAGATTTCAAAAAAAAGAATCCCCATGCTTAGGAACAAAAAAAGGAAAGCTAAAAGTTGACTTTGAGTTAAAAGAGCAAAATCTTCAAAAAAAATATTGATTAAAAAAAGCAAAAAGGAAACAACAGCTAATCCGAGAAATAAAACTTTAAAGAATCGGCTGAATCTGAACAAAGGATTCTTTCCTATTTTCAAAGCTTGATAAATTGAAGTTGTTTTAAGGTTAAAGTTCTTCATAAAATTAAATTAAAAAATTGAAGCCGGAAACGAAGAGAAAAACAACAATAAAGGGTAAGATTAACCAGATTATAAAAACAAAAAGACCTGCCAGAAAGATAAGAAACTCGGCAGTCAGACCTATGATAATTGTAATTGTTCTGATAATAATGCCCAAAACTCTTGAGATAAAATTGCCTACAGCAACCCGGACATACCTTTTTAAATCAAATCCCCTGCCGTAAGAATCTCTGTATCTTCTCCAGTGGCTGAAAAAAGTTTTCAGAAGTTGAGGAATAGAAAAATAATTGATGTTAAAAACAAGAAAATTTTGATACCCTTTTAATATTTTTTTTGGAACTTCAAAAAAATGCCAAGCGAACCATTTTGAAAAAATATTTTTCTTTATTGATGCTTCAATCATTTAAAAGATTGATACCTTTAAGGATTGATAATTTAAGAAACTGACAACAGTCTCCTTCGTTTATATAAACATTAAAGATTTCAAACCGATTAAACCTAAGATTGGGATGAATTACCGTTTTTTAATAATCTTATCCCCAAAACGGATATTTTACCTCCCGCCATTACCAAAATAAACATAAAGATTGACCAACTGCTTAAGTTGAGAATCTTAGAGATAAATCCTGGAGGAAACATCTGATTTAATTGCTGTCCAATTGCCTGTTGGATTTGTTGTTCCATTTCAACCCGAGTATCTTCTGCTGGCTCTTCGCCACCGACCAAACTTTCTTCAATAACAAAAATCTCGGGCACCGGTTTCTTGGCAGTGAAAATTTGGTAAGAGTTCCAGATGCCCCAGATTATACTCGTTACTCCAAAGATTAACAGGATCCAACCAAATATTTTTTTGACAAGCATAAAATTGAGAATGATTTTTTTCAACCTTTATTGCGATTAAAATTTATCTTCTTAAAAGAATTAATAAACTAAGTTTTTAATGCTTGCTCAAAATAACCATTATGGGCAATGCAGGACTTGAACCTGCGACTTCATCGATGTGAACGATGCGCTCTGCCTCTGAGCTAATTGCCCTTATCAGTTTTATTTTATCACTTTCAAATTAAAAATAAAGTAAAAACATTTTTACGGCAATAAAAAATCGCAAGATTTAAATTCAATTGATTAAGAGATATAATAAAATAGTTTAATATTTGCTATTATGTCAAAGTTTTTTGAATTTTATTTCAATCCAAAATCAAGAAAAGATACACTCTTTGAGGCATTCTGTTTTTCCCCTGCTTCCAAAGAAGAGGAAAAATTAGGCGATCTTTATCTGGTCGGTGAATTAAAAAACATTTTGCCAAAAAACAAGAATCTTTTAAAGGAAATAGCCGAAATTATAAAAAGTAAGTATTACTTTTTACCTCAAAGAAGCCAAGAAATTTCCGAACAATCTTTAACTCCCCAAGAATCTTTAAAAGAAAGTTTGACAGAGGCAAATCGCTTTTTAGAGAAAGAGCTCCAAAAAGAGAATACCGACTGGTTAGGAAATTTAAATTTTTTTGTTTTATCTTTGAGTTATGACCTTAAAGCTTATTTCTCAGAAATTGGCAATTTAAAGGTTTTTCTCTTGCGTGAGGAAGAAATTTTTAATTTGGGAAGCGTTGGTTTTAAAAATAACACAGGGAGAATGTTTTCAAATATAGTTGAAGGAAAACTGCTCGAAGGAGACAGATTGGTAATTTTAGGAGAAGAATTGTTTGAAAATCTCTGGCAAAATAAAATTTTCAATGAGTTTAAAAAAGTTAAAAAACCAAAAGAATTAAAAAAACTTTTAAAGGAAAATAAGGAATTTTTAAGAAAACTTTTTGGAGTTTTACTTTTTATCTTTGTTGAAAAAGAAAGAAAAAAAATTTATCTGAATTTATCGAAAATCGCTTTGTTCTTTCCGTCCTTTACCCGATTTTTTCAGAAAATTTCTCATCAACAGAAGAAAATTCAGCATAGCTTCTTTCAAAAAATTCTTCCCCAATCTTCTTTTTTCCAATCGCCCATTTTCTTGGAAAAAATTAAAAAAAGTTTCATTTCTATTTTAATCTTAATTCTTCTTTTGCTTTTAGGTTATTTAATTTTTCACTAAAAGCGCTAGCAAATTATCGCTGGCGCTTTTAACTTCTTAAAAAATAAGAAGGTTTTTTTATCTCCACCGTCTCATCTCCCGTTTTTCTTTCCGGAGTTCCAAAACTACGTAAACCAACCAGGAAAATAAAGGTGCTCCAATCGCTGTTCCCAATAACCAAAGATTAGAATATATTCCAGCTTTGGTTCCTCCGGGCAATTCGAAGATTCTCGGCAGGAATATCCCTATACTTGAACCTAAAAGGACTAAAAAGACCACAACCGCCCATAACACCTGTTTCATTTTCTTTGCCTCCTTTCTAATTTAAGGTGTTTAATTCTCCCGCCAAGAGATGTTTATTAAGGTTCAAATTACATTATTATATTATAAAAGATTTGAAATAATTTGTCTATCAAAAAACAAAATAAAAAGCGCCAGTGATATTTCACTGACACTTTAATATTATCGAAATAATTTAATTTGTTTTCTTATCCTTTCTTATAATTAAACTCGATAATATTACTGCTACAGCAATGGTTCCGAGAAGCCAGAGATTTGAGTACATTCCGGCCTTTTGTCCCCTTGGCAAAGCATATATTTTTGGCAGAAACAAATAAATGCTCGTCAAGAGAGTTGTAAGAAATACTGTTGTGGCGCTGATAAGTACTCTCATTGAACTATTTACCTCCTTTCTTCTCACCTCCATTTCTAAAAGTTCAAACTGCTTTAAATTATATCAAATTAAAAACAAAATGTCAACAAAAACAGCCCCTCAAAACTGATGGGCTATTTTTGTTTTTTATCTAAAATTTCGATTATTTTAATTCAATCTCAGCACCAGCTGCTTCAAATTTCTTCTTAATCTCTTCTGCTTCCTCTTTTTTAACATTTTCTTTAACTGTCTGAGGTTCTTTTTCAGCAGCATCAACCAAATCTTTCGATTCTTTTAATCCTTTTTGAGTTACATCCCTGACAGCCTTTATAACTTCAATTTTCTTTGAACCAACCCCTTTAAGAATTATATTAAAAGCACTCTTTTCTTCTGATGCTGATCCGGTTCCTCCAGGAGCTCCCGCTCCCGGGGCTGCGGGGGCTACTACTTGAGGTTGAGAAGAAACGCCGAATTTTTTCTCCAGAATCTTAACCAATTCTGCTAAATCAACAACTTTCATATTTTCAATCTCATCTACCAATTTTTTAAATTTTTCTGGGATTTCGATTTTCTCTTCCTCTTTTTCTTCAATCTTTTCTTCTTTTTTCTCTTCTTTCTCTTCTCCCTTTTCCTCTTCAACCTTTTCTTCCTTTTTCTCTTCTTTTTCCCCTTCCTTTTTTACAACTTCTTTTTGTTCCTCCTCTGGTTGAACTTCTGTTTTAATTTCTTCTTTTTTTTCTTCTGCCATAATTTTTTATTTAGATTTTATTACACCGAGAGTGTAAACCAGACCTTTAATATTGAATTCTAAAGCATTGATTAATCTTGAAATAGTTCTTTCTAAACCTCCAATAACTCCTGCCAAAAGTTCTTGTTTTGAAGGCAATTGAGCCAGTTCTATTATTTTTTCTTTTTCTAAGAAATTATCATCAATTATTCCTCCGATAATTTTTAAATTTTCATTTTCTTTAGAAAATTGATAACAAATCTTAGAGGCGATTATTTCATCTTCAGGGTTGAAAACTAAAGCTAATTGTGTCTTGATTTCTTCAATTTTTTCGGAAAGATTTTTTTTGCCAAGTTTTTCAAAAGTTTTTTTCAATAATGTCTTTTTTGCAACTTCCAAAAGGCAATTTGATTCTGCCAGCCTTTCTCTCAAATCAAAAAGGGATTTGGAATCCAAACCGCTGAAATCAACAAGAATTATTGATTTATGGTAAGGAATTTTCTTTTCCAAGTCTTCAATTATCTTTTGTTTTTGAGTTTTAGTTTTTGCCATAATTTATTGCTATATAATTCGCTGTTTAGAATAAACTATAAAAAATAAAAAACTGCGGTTTCCCACAGACAAAAATCTTTCGATAAAATATTTTTGTTCTCCTGTTTCTCTTTCTATGAGAGAATTTATTAATTTATCTTTTCCCTTGGCAGGACTTATTTAATGCCTGCTGTCTGCGGGATATTATTTATTATTTAAGTTTAATCTAATTGAAAATTTTGTCAACCCCTCACCCTTTAAAGCGAAACTTTGCGCCAAAAATGGTCAAATTCCTACTTCTTTTAATTATTCTTTTAACACTCTAACAATTGTTTCAGCAAACTTTCTGGCTGCCTGGGGGCCTGCCGCCGTAATAATATTACCGTCGCGAACTACAGGAGATTTTTCATAATTTGCCCCTTCTTCTTTTAAGATTTTTACTGCCGATTTATCAAGAGAACTTGACCAAACAGTGGCTCTTTTACCTCGAAGAACTCCGCTTCGGGCTAAAATAGTTGGGGCTATACAAATAGCCCCCAAAACTTTATTTCCGGAAATTGCCTCCTGAGCGATTTGGTGACATTTCTCGTCTTCAATATATTTTGCTGCCCCGCTTCCCCCAACAAAAACTATGGCATCGAAGTCAGAAACTTTTAAATCATCTAAAGAGGAATCGACGTTAATTATTCCTCCGTAAGTACCAAGCGCCTCTCCTTTCTTAGTACTAATTGTTTTAATTTGAGCTCCTTCGGTTGAAAAAATACTTTTTGGAATAAAATACTCCTCATCCCGAAAATCCTGTTGAGCTATAATCATAGCTATTTTTTTATCGGTTAACAATTTTCTAACCATAAAAAATTTATAAAAAAATTTATAGAAACCGGGCAAGAAGACCGCCGAATTCATTCGGTGGTGCTTCACCGAAGATACTTAAATCTTTTCAAATTATGTTCTTCTAAAGTTTTGCTAAATTCAGTTTTTCCATCTTTCGTTGTTAAATAATACCAGAAATCGGTTTCCGTATAATTAATAGCAGCTTTTATACTTTCTAATCCCGGATTGCAAATCGGTCCCGGTGGCAACCCGTAGTATTTGTAAGTATTGTAGGGAGAGTCGATTTCCAAATCTTCTCGGGATAAATCGAAGGTTCCTTTTCCTGTTAAATAAGTTAGAGTGGCATCAACTTGAAGGCGCCACCGATTTTTTATTCTTTTCCAAAGAATTCCTGCTGCTATTTTTTTGTCGTTGTAATCTTGAACTTCTTTTTCCAGTATAGAAGCCATAATCACAACTTGCGACAGGGTTTTTTTCTGATTTTCAATTTCTTCCCGAAATCTCTTATTCACTTTAACGTCGAAATTCATGAGCATCTTTCTTACAATATTCTCAGGATCTTCTCCCTTTTTGATTTCGTAAGTATCAGGAAAGAGATAACCTTCTAAACTGGTTATTTCAGGATCATCCTTCAAAAAATCAAATTCTTCTAAAAACTGAAAAAATTGAGAATTCTCTCCTCTTGGATTTTCTCTCCCGGATTCTGTCATATTAATAAATTCATCAGAACTACAAATTCCTAGTTCCTGAAAATAATTGCCAATTTTTCTTAAATTCCATCCTTCAATAACAGTAATTCTTTCTTTGGCAATATCTCCGGAACTTAGTTTATTTAAGATTTCCGAGATACTCATTGAAGGAGATAAAGAATAGGTGCCTGCTTGAAGTTTTCCCTGAACTCCTTTTGTTAGAGCGGCGAAACTGAACAAAATTTCTGATTTAATCAAATCTGATTTTTTTAAATTAGAGGAAATATTGGCTAAGCTTTCTTCTTTTTTAATATCGAATATAATCTTTGTCTCGTCCTCCGGATGATAGGGAGTATAAATTTGATACCAGAGCCAGAAACCGAATAAAACAAAAATCAAAAATATTCCTGTAATAAATGAGTATGCTTTAGATTTTTCGGTTTTTTTTGTTTTTTCAAAGAGATTTTCCATATTTTCAAATTGATTATTCTGACGTTGTGTATTGAACAGAGGTTTGTTTATTAAACAGAATTTATTCATTTAAAGACAGCGAAAAAGGGCTCATTCTAAACGGAGTTTATTTGTTGACCAAAGGGACAAAAACGAATCCTGGATATTCTTTTGATTTGAAACTGCTATCGAGTTTTTTCTCAAAAACCCAGATTGAGGAATTTATAGGCGTCACAATTTTCCCGCCAATTTTTAACTGTTCTTTCCATGTTTCGGGCAACTTTTCAGCGGTTGCCGAACACAGAATTTTATCAAAAGGCGCTTCTTTCCGATAGCCTTCTGCCCCCGAGGCTAAAACAAATTGAGCAATCTCTTTTTTTATAAAATTATATTTAGCCACATTTTTCTCTCCGAAATCTTTCAACTCTGGAATAACTTCCATACCAATTACCTTGCCTTCTTTGCCCACAATATAGCTTAAAAGAGCAGTTGTCCAGCCGGAACCCGAACCGATGTCCAGAATTTTTTCGCCTCTTTTCGGTGCTAAAAGCTCCAGCATAAAAGCAACAACAAGAGGTTGGGAAATCGTCTGTTGATAACCTATCGGTAAAGCCTCATTTAGTTCGGCTAATTCTTTTTTATCTTCCGGCAGAAAATCTTCTCTTTTTATCTTCCGGAAGGCATCAATGATTCCGGGGGTCTTCAGCCACCCTTCTTTAATTAAATTGTCAACTAAATTCATTTGTCTTTTATTCAATGCCGGTTTATTTATCTTTATTGTTCTCGTCCGAAGAAGAATAAAGAGAAGATCTTTTAATAATTATTTTGTAAATGTTTTCAATAAAATCACCTCCTGCATAACCTATAATAAAACTCAAAGCCGGAGTAAAAAACCCTTGATAAGTAAAACCGACTTCCTTGAGGGCAGCAACCGTTGTCAGGCCGATTATTCCAGAAAGAAAACTCATTGTTAAAAAATAACTTAGCTGAAAAGGCACATTTTTGTAGGAAAACTGATGTTTAATAAAACCAATCAACCCCCTGACTACTCCCCCCAAAAAACCGGCTATTAAAATTGAAAAATACATATTTTATGTTTTATCCTTTAAAAATTATGAATTAAACTTCCCAATGTATGAGGATAACCTTTAATTATAAACCAGATGGCTAAAAAAATGACGACAACTATAACAATAATGTCGATAACAACCATTATCGCTCCTCTTTGGCTCCTGTCTTTTTCTCTTCTTTTCGCAATAAGATTGAAAAATAAGGAAATCATATTTTTATTTCGATTACATCACCATCTTTTAAAATATAATCTTTTCCTACAGTTTTCAATACTCCGCTCTCACGAGCCTGCTTCCAGCTTCCCGCTTCAATTACGGTCTTATAATCTAAGACCTCTGCTTTGATAAAGTTTTCTTTAAAATCGGAATGAACCTTTCCAGCCGCCTCTAAAATCGTGCTTCCTCTCTTAATCGGCCAGGCTCGAGTTTCTTCAACTCCTGTAATAGTAAAAAAAGTAATTAAGTCCAAAATCTGATAGCATTTTTTAATTAATTCGGGTAGACAAGGAGCAGATAATCCAAGTTCTTTCCTTTCTTCATCATTTAATTCTGATTTATCCAACTCTTCTTTTACATCCATTTGAAAAAATTCAATATTCTCTTTTTCTAATTTTTCCCTCAATTCCGGAGAAAGTTCTTCTTTTGAGCAATTTAAAAGATAAATCTTTGGTTTTGAAGTTAATAAAAAGAGATTCTCCGAAATTTCGGAATCGGCTTCGGGAAAACTTATTCTTCTCTTTTCTAGACTTTCTTCTAATTTTTCTTTAAGAAAGATTAATTTCTCATGTTCTTCTTCTGCTTCTTTTTTTCTTGCTTTTACATCTTTCTCAATTTTCTCCAATCTTTTCCCGATTGTTTCTAAATCCTTCAAAATCAATTCGCTTTTTATAGTTGCTATATCTCTTTGGGGCATAACTTCTCCATTAATATGAGAAATGTTTTCCGCTTTAAAACATCTGACAACCTCCAGGATTGCGTCAACCTCTCTTAAATGAGCCAAAAATTGATTACCCAAACCTTCTCCCTGATGAGCTCCTTTTACCAAACCCGCTATATCAACGAACTTAATAACCGAAGGAATAACTTTTTTTGGTTTTGAAATCAGAGAGAGTTTCTTCAATCTTTCGTCTTCTACCTCAACCACTCCCACATTTGGCTCAATGGTACAGAAAGGATAATTTGAGATGTCGACTTCTTTTTTAGTTAAAGCTTTAAATAATGTTGATTTACCGACATTCGGCAAACCCAAAATTCCGACAGAAAGAGACATATATAAAAAATTATACCAGAAAAAAAACGGGATGGCAAATTATTACTATCCCGTTTATATGCTTCTATACACTTTTTGTGGAGGTTACACTCCAGGCGATTGCCCATAAAATTATAAAAGGCAAAAGAATTAATATTTTCAAAGCCTCAAAGACAGGGCCAATTATTATAACCATCAAAAACAATATAGGTCCTATAATGTCGTTTTTCATTTCTTCAGACCTCCTTGATATAATCAATCTTTCATAATCAATTTTTTAGAGCAATAATAAAATCTCCATCAACTACCAGTTTACCATCAACAGAAGCTCTGCCGTTGAAAAAGAATATGCCACCTTTTTTCTTTGTCAGGGTTGCTTTCAGAACTACTTCTTGTGAAGGGAAAACAGGCAATCGAAACCTTATCCTGGAACCCGCTAAAAAAGCCTTCTTGTTATTATTGTTATTCTCGGCTGTTTTGTCATTATTGTTGTTCTCGGCTATTTGAAGACCTATAATTATGCCGCCGGTCTGAGCAAGGGCTTCTGCTACCAGATAGCCGGGCACAACCAGATGAGAAGGAAAATGCCCCCTACACTCCTCTTCGGTAAAAGTCTTTATGGCTGTTGCTGTTGCTGTTTCTGTATCTAAGTTTAAAACCTTGTCTAACAACAACCATCTTTCTCGGTGAGGCAAAATCTTTTTGATTTCTTCTCTATCCAGACTTTGATCTATTAAACTTATCATAATAATCCCTCCTTTTTTATTTTAAATGTGCCCGATGAAAACTGAATCTAATTTCTTTACTGAAAATTAAAATTCTTCAAAAGAAATTATTTCTTCAAGATTTTTTCTTAATTTTGGCTTCGGAGTATCGGCAGGATAACCTAGGGGCAGAAGAACAACTACTTTATAATCCTCTGGAACTTTCAAAATTTCTTTTACCTTTTCCTGGTCAAAAGCCCCAATCCAACAGGTACCAAGACCTTCCTCTACTGCCTGGAGAGTCATATGGTCAACGGCGATAGCTAAATCAACAGGATAAGAAGGAACACCGCAACCCATAACGTTATTCGGATTTAAACTGACAGCAGCTATAACAACCGGAGCTTCTCCGATAAAATCCTGCCTATTTGCTGCTTCTGCCAATTTTTTTCTTTTCTCTCTTTCTCTTACCACCACAAATTTCCATTGCTGAAGATTTTTAGCCGAAGGAGCCAATCTTGCCGCCTCCAGAATCTTTTTCAATTTTTCTTCTTCTATATCTCTGTCTTTATAACTTCTGACACTTCTTCTTGTTTTAATTACTTCAAAAACATTCATAAAAATAAAAATTTTATAAAAATTATTTAAATTTCAAATAAATTTCAAAGTAATCTCTTTTGGCGAAGAATTTTGGCAATTTCTTGAGCTTCTTTTTTGCCCTGAGAAGTCAAAGAAAAGAAAGTTTTTGGATCGCCATCTATCAATTTTCTTTTTCGCAGCGTTCTCAAAGGCCTGTCAAGTTTTCTGGTATCAAGTAATTGGGGATAATTACGAAGAGAAAAAACCTGAGGAAACTGATTAAAACATTCCTTAGCCAACTTCCCAAAAGAAGATTCTTTGCTTGAAGAAGAGTAAAGAACGAAAAGAATTAAATCATTTATAGGATTTAATTTTTTCCTTGCCATTGTCCTTCTATTGTCTTGAAGCGGGTCCGCCAGGAATCGAACCTGGAATTTTCGGTTTTGGAGACCGACGTTCTGCCAAATTGAACTACGGACCCTTGAAATTTATTTCTTCATCTCTTT
>CAYQUV010000004.1:23856-34914 GCA_964421005.1 uncultured Candidatus Saccharibacteria bacterium | reverse complement strand
CGACGTTCTGCCAAATTGAACTACGGACCCTTGAAATTTATTTCTTCATCTCTTTGTGCACCGTGTGCTTCCTGCACCATTTGCAGAATTTTTTCAATTCTAACTTTTCCTCAACCCCTCTTGATTTTTTCGTATAATAATTAATTCTTTTACACTCCTGGCACTGAAGTTTTATATATGGTTTTTTCTTTTTAGCCATAGTTTTTTAATAAATAAGCCAAGAGTGGGAATTGAACCCACGACCTCGTCATTACCAATGACGTGCTCTAACCAACTGAGCTATCTTGGCATTGGGTAGGGAGGGATTCGAACCCCCGAAGGCTAGAAGCCGCGAGATTTACAGTCTCGTCCATTTGACCACTCTGGCACCTACCCGAAAAGAACAAAAAAGAAACTATAAAGAACCTGTCTGAAAACTTAAATTATCTTAACAAAAATTAAAAGTTTATTCAATAATTTTACTATGTTTAGTTCTCCATTTTTCAATTTCTTTGTGATTGCCCGATAAAAGAACTTTTGGAACTTTCCATTTTACTCCCGCTTTGGGAGAAAAAATCTCTGGTCTTGTATATTGAGGATATTCTAAAAATCCTTTCTTTTTTGTGATTCTCTCTTTTAGAAGTTCTGATTTGCCAATTACTCCGGGCACTAATCTAGCCACCGCTTCAATCACCACCAGAGCCGGCAGTTCGCCTCCCATTAAAACATAATCTCCTATTGAGATTTTTTCATCACAAAGATATTTTACCACTCTCTCGTCTACTCCTTCGTATCTACCGCAGATTAAAATAATTTCATTTAACTTTGAAAAATCTGCCGCTATTTTTTGGTTGAACTTTTTGCCCCGTGGAGTAAATAGAATTACTTTTGACTTTTTTCTTTTTGTTTTTGATTTCTGAATTGCCTTAACTGCTTTGTATATCGGCTCAATTTTAAGTACCATCCCTCTGCCTCCGCCAAAAGGCTTGTCGTCAATGGTTTTGCGAGAGTCTTTGGAAAAATCCCTGAGATTATGAATTTTTATCCTTATAATCCCCTTTTCTTTTGCTTTTTTTAAAATAGATTGATTAAGATAAAAATCAAAGATTTCCGGAAAAGCGGTGATAATATTGAATGTTAACATAGCTAAAATATTAATATATTAAAATAAAGAAAACGGCACTACTTTCATAGTAGCACCGTCTTCTGGAAATTCAATCGAGATTTTAGAGATTAAGGTTGTCTAAATCTCCTTTCTCGTTTGATTTTTCTTTCTTGCCCGATGTAGCTTTGCCACCAGCAGGCTCTTCAATCTTTAAATTGACTCTAGCATGGTTTTTAAGGCCAACAATTCGGACAAGACTTCTGATAGCTCTAGCTGTTGAACCACCTTTCCCAACGATTTGACCCATATCCTCAGGGTGTACTTTCAAGGTAAGTAAAACACCCATTTCGTCAACTTTTCGGTCAATCTTTACATCGTCAGGGTGGTCAACCAAAGCTTTAACTACATATTCAAGAAATTCTTTATCAGATTCTTTAGCCATATTTCTTATCTTTCTATTCTATTTCTTTAAATTTTCTAGTAGCCCGACCTTTCTTCAATCCGCTCTCTCAAGAAATCAGAGAGTCGGCAAATCAGAAAAAGCTACCGATGATATTCTTTTATTTTATTCATTTTCAAAAATTTGTCAACTCCGGGTGTAAATTTTTTATTAATTTTGTAGATTTTATTAAAAAAAGAGAGCCAATTGACTCTCTTTTGATAAATGATTTTGATATAAATGATTTTGGTTGTTGATACTGAAGGTTAAAATTTCCACATCCGGGCACCGTCAGCAAGTATTGCTGGTGTTTGAATGAGAGAAAGGTCTATTTCCTCTTGAACTCTCACCTGTACCGGCCAAGGCCGAACACCAAGTGCTCCGAAGAAATCTCCTCTATCAAGCAGTCTATTGCGCCGTTCCATCTGCCTGATAGCGGCCTGACATTGTCTCGATGAATGTGACATTTTTACCCCCTCAATCTGACTTTAAAACTTTGTTCTATGATTATGCGATACGAACCCCCCTTTTTAATTGTGTTAACATTATAACATACATTATTCAAATTGTCAATAGGAAAGAAAACGAAAAGATGAAAGGTTATTTCTAAAATAAAAAAGAGTCATTGATTAAGTGACTCTTTTTTTATAATTTTTATTTCTTAACTTTATTGCTTCTTTTTTTCCGGTTCTTCCTCTTTCTTTTCTGTTTTCTCTTCTACCTGTTGCTTCCTTTGTTCAGACTTTTCTTCTTCCCGAGATCCTTCTTTTGATTCTTTTGTTTCTGGTTGTTCCTTTTTCTCTTCTTCGGGTTTTTCAACTTCTTTCTTCCCTTCTTCTGGCCTTTCTTTTGAAACCGCTTTTTCTGAAACTTTTTCCTGAGAAGCCTTATCTTCTTTGGGGGTTTTATCTTCTTTGGAAGTTTGCTTCTCTTCTCCGGCAACTCCTTTTTCAGGAACTTTTTCCGGTTTTTCCTCTTTTTTGGGTTTCTTATGAACGTCTATTTTTTTCTCGGTAATAATTTTTTCCTCAACCAACAAATTATGAACTCTTGGAGAAGGTTGCGCTCCAACCGAAAGCCAATAATTTATTCTTTCTTTTTTCAGATTTTTTTCTTTGGTCAAGGGATTGAAAAATCCTAAAATCTCCAAAAACTTTCCGCCTCTGGGCGGATTCTTTTTGTCGGTGACCACAATTCTGAAAAATGGCTGATTTTTTTTACCTGTTCTTAAAAAGCGAATAACTAACATAAGTTTTATTAAGATAATCCTTAGTAAGATTTGGATTTATCAAGATTTGTTAAAATATTATTATTTTATCACCAATTTTTAACTTTTAATGCGTTCTCAGCAGCCCTTTCTTCGGCTTCCCGTTTTGAAGAACCTTCACCTTTTGCTACCAGAGTATCATCCAGGAAAACACCTGTGATAAAATGTTTGGCATGGTCAGGCCCCCATTCTTTCAAAATCTTATAGGTTGGAGTAAGTTTAACTTTCTCCTGGGCTATTTCCTGAAACTGGGACTTAGCATCTTTCCAGAATCCCTTTTCCAATAATTTCGGCAATCCGGAAAGTAAATGTTTCTCAATAAATTTAGAACTTTCTTTTAAACCCCTGTCCAGATATAAACCTCCGATAAAAGCTTCAAAGGTATTGGCTAAAATATATTGACGGGCTTTACCTGTATCTTTCTCTTCTCCTTTGCTTAAAAGCAGGTATTTTTCAAAATCAAGTTTTTTGGCAATTTTAGCCAAATTTTGAGTATTAACAAGAGCAGCTCTCCAGCCCGTCAGTTCTCCTTCCGGCTTCTGATAATTTCTGTAAAGATAATCTGTGACTATCAATTCCAGAACGGCATCACCCAAAAATTCCAACCTTTCGTTGTTATCTAATCCGAATCTTGGGTTCTCATTTAAATAAGAGCGGTGACAAAATGCTTGTATTAAAAGGTCTTTATTTTTGAAATTAACACCTAACCTCTTTTCAAGTTTTGAAAAATCTTTCATGAATATATTTCTTTAACGTATTACTTTGAACTCAATTCTTTATAAACTGTTCCCAATACCCCATTAATAAACTTTCCAGAGTTCTCTCCTCCGAACGTCTTACCCAATTCAATTGCTTCATTGATGGCAACTTTCGGAGGAACTTCTTTCTTATCTCCATATAATAACTCAAAAAGACCAATCCTCAAAACATTTCTATCAACCAAACCGAGCTGTTCTATTGGCCTTTCGGGGGCCGACTGCTGAATAATCTTATCAATTTTTTCGATATTTTTTATTACTCCTTCGGCTAAAGTTTTGGCGAATTCAACTTCATTAAAACCACCCCCGAATTTCTCTATATTTCTTTGTAAAATTTTTTTAAAATCGGATTTCTTCTTGTAAAAATCCCATTCAAATAACGATTGCAAAACAATGGAACGAGCTAAATGCCTTGAAGCCATATTTTTGAATTAAAACTTTTTCTTTGATAATTCTTCCAGAGTCAAAGGTTTTCCTTTTTTTGTTTCTTCTTTCTCCTTTTCTTTGATTTCCTTTTCTCTTTTTTGTCTTTCCTTCTTTTCTAATTTAGACAAAACATCTAAAATTTCCATATCTTTGTAATAGCCGCAATTTTTACAAACAGTATGAGGTAACTTCAATTTACCGCAACGAGGACAAGGAATCAGAGTTGAAGGTCTCAAAAAAATATGCATCCTCTTTTTATCTCTTTTTGATTTAGTTGTATGTTTTTTTGGAACAGCCATATTTTGGAACAGCCCTATTCTAAAATAATATAAAGTAATCTTAACATAAAAATTCAAACTTTACAATATATATTAACCGGTCGGAAGGTTTTTCTGTGGATTTTGCACGGTCCGTATTTTTTCAGCATCTTAATGTGAAGTTTGGTTCCATAACCCTTATGCTTATCAAAACGGTATTGAGGATATTTCTTATGATAATTTAACATCATTTTATCTCTTTTTAATTTAGCCACAACTGAAGCTAATTTTATCAAGGTAATCTTTTCGTCTCCTTTAACAATTGACTTTTGAGAAATTGGCAGATTGATACCGAAATTTCCGTCAATTATCAAAAAATCAACATTCTTTCTAATTTTTTTTTCCAAATTTATAACCGCTCTTTCCATAGCAAGTTTTGTTGATTCAAAAATATTTATTTTATCAATAACTTTCTCAGAAACCCGGCCAATCCCCCACTCTACCAGCGGTTCATTTTTCAAGATATGGAAAATTTTCTCTCTTTTTGTGTGAGTCAACTGTTTTGGGTTTTTTATTTTTAAAATTGGATTTTTTATCTTTAAATCGAAGATTATTTTTCCTCCGGGTGAAAGTGATACAAGAGCGCAGGCAACAACCGGCCCTGTTAAAGTCCCTCTTCCCACTTCATCTATACCGGCAACGAGATAATTTTTTTTCTTTTTCTGGTTATTATTTTTCTTTCTTTTTGAAGAAAAATTTTTGGACATAATTAATGTTGTTCTATATATCTTTTTAAGGTATAATTTACTAATTTACTGGTATGTTGGATTATCTATTTTAAATCGGTTAAAATAGATTAATCTTTTGTTTAATTTTAACAGAAATTATGCCGGATAAAAACATCCTAACTCAATCTGATATAGAACAGGAAATACGGCTTGCCTATCTTGAAGGAAGAGAAATAAATTTTCGGGGGAAAGTTCTCTCTTCTTTTTCTTTCCAGAAGAAGATAATCGAACGAAACATAGATCTGGGAATGGCAATCATTTTAGGTCCGCTTTATCTTGAAGGAGCTATTATAAAAGGAGATTTAAATTTAAAAGAGGCAATAATCAGAGAATCTTTTTATTTTGGCGACGGAATATTAAAAGGAAACTTGAATATGGAAGAGGCAAGAACAAACGGGGTGGTAAATTTAGTCGGAGCCCAAATTGAAGGAGATTTAAATTTCAAAAAGATAAACATTTCCGGCTTTTTAAGTTTAGCCAAAACAAAAATCAAAGGAGATGTTAATCTCCAGGATTCAAAAATAAACGATGCCTATCATGCAGGACTAATTGTCAAAGGAGATGTTTATTTAAGACAAGCGGTTATTTCGGGCAATTTTAATTTTGAAAATTCGTTTATAGAAGGAAGCCTGGATATGATGGGAGCTACCGTTGGCAGAGATGTCGATTTAAAAGATTCTCATATCAAAGAAAATCTGATTGTGAAAGAAGTTAATATTAAAAACAATTTAACTCTGGAAAATTGCGAATATCAACAAATGATAAAATAAAAAAACGCTTTAATTTATGACAAAATTCACCCATTTACATGTTCACAGCCATTATTCCCTGCTCGATGGTCTGCCAAAAATAGATGATATTTTAAATAGATTGGAAGAACTTAAAATGGATGCTTGTGCTTTGACCGACCACGGAGTTTTGTACGGAGCGGTTGAATTCTATAAAAAAGCCATTAAAAAAGGAATAAAACCGATAATCGGCTCAGAAGTTTATCTTGCTCGGGAACGAATGACCGACAAAAGACCAAATATTGATGATTTAAGATATCATTTGGTTCTTTTGGTAAAAAATGAGCAGGGCTATAAAAATTTAGTCAAACTTATCACAAAAGCGCATCTTGAAGGATTTTATTACAAACCGAGAATAGACGAAAACCTCCTTTCAACATACAGTTCAGGGCTTATTGCTCTTTCTGCCTGTCTACAGGGGAAAATCCCCCGCTTAATTCTTGCCAAAAAATACGATGCTGCGATGGAAACGGCTATTCGATATCAACAAATTTTCGGTAAAGACAATTTTTATTTGGAAATCCAGCATCATCCCAACAGCCAGGAACAGAAAAAGGTAAATAAATATTTAATTGATTTATCAAAAAAATTAAATATCCCGCTTGTTGCCACAAATGATGTTCATTATTTAAGACCCGAGGATGCTGAAGCTCAAGATATCTTAATGTTGATTAACACAGGAGCAAAATCGGATGATCCGGAAAGACTAACAATGAAATCTGACGATTTTTCTTTAAGGTCTCAGGAAGAAATGATTGAATCTTTCAAAGAAGTACCAGAGGCCATTGAAAATACCCGAAAGATAACTGAAATGTGTAATTTTAAATTCAGATTGGGAGAAATAAAATTACCTACTTTTAAAACACCTGAAGGTAAATCTGCCGATGATTATTTAAAGGAACTTTGCCAGAAAGGATTGGAAAACCATAAAGAGCAGATTGAAGACAAAAAAGAGGCGCAAAAAAGATTAGATTACGAACTTTCGGTTATTAAACAAACCGGATTCGCCTCTTATTTTCTTATTGTCCAAGATTTTGTAAAATTCGCAAAAGAGAAACGAATTGTAGTAGGGCCGGGCAGAGGAAGCGTCGGAGGCTCAATTGTTGCCTATCTTCTGGATATTACTGAGATTAACCCTTTAAAACATAATCTGCTTTTTGAAAGATTTTTAAACAAAGACAGAATCTCTATGCCCGATATTGACCTTGATTTTAGCGACAGAAGAAGAGACGAGATAATAAATTATGTTGCCCAAAAATACGGAAGAGAAAGAGTTGCTCAGATTATTACCTTTGGAACAATGGCAGCAAGGGCTGTAATCCGTGACGTCGGCAGAGCAATGAATTTGAGTTACAGTTTTTGTGATAAAGTAGCAAAAACAATCCCTTTCGGTTTCAGTTTAGATGAAACGCTAGAAAAAGTTTCCGAATTCCGTCAACTTTACGATACGGACAAAGATGCCAAAAAACTGATTGATTTTTCAAAAAAACTTGAGGGTGTAGCCAGACATGCTTCAACTCATGCCTGCGGAGTGGTAATTTCTTCCGAACCCTTAGATAATCTTGTCCCTTTACAGAATCCAACCCAGAATGACAAGACCGTTGTTACTCAGTATGAAATGTATTCAATTGAGGATTTGGGCCTTTTGAAAATGGATTTTCTTGGCTTGAAAAACTTAACCATTATTGAAGATACTCTCACCCGGATTTACAGCGTCCAAAATAAAAAAATAGAGATAGAAAAAATTCCTTTTGATGATAAAAAAACTTACAAACTACTTCAGCAAGGAAAGACAACCGGCGTTTTCCAGATGGAATCAGAAGGGTTCAAAAGATATTTAAAAGAATTGAAACCAAATGTTTTTGAGGATATAGTATCTATGATTGCTCTCTACAGACCGGGCCCCATTAAATTTATTCCGGAATATATCGCCAGAAAAAATAAAAAGAAAAAAGTAGAATATTTACATCCAAAATTAAAGCCGATTCTGGAAAAAACCCAAGGAATTTGTATTTTTCAGGAACAACTGATGCAAATTGCCCGCGATTTAGCCGGTTTTAGTTTATCGGAGGCAGATGTTTTGAGAAAAGCGGTCGGTAAAAAAATAAAAAGTTTGTTAATCGCTCAGCGAGAAAAATTCATTACAGGAGCGATAAAAAACGGGGTGGAAAAGAAAATAGCCGAGAAAATATGGGAGTGGATACTACCTTTCGCAAGTTACGGTTTTAATCGCAGTCATAGCGTAGCTTACGGAATAATCTCATATCAAACCGCTTACCTTAAAGCTCATTTCCCGATTGAGTTTATGGCTGCTCTTCTTACATCGGAAAAAACTGATGTTGAAAGAATTGCCTTCCTGATAGACGAATGTAAAAACATGGGAATTGAAGTTCTGCCTCCCGACATTAACGAAAGCTTCCGCAATTTCTCGGTAATCCCCGGCAAGGAGAAAATAAGATTTGGATTGTTGGCTATAAAAAATGTAGGTTCAAACGTGGTTGAAGCTATTATAAAAGAAAGAGAAAAAGGAGGACATTTCAATTCTTTTTCTGACTTTATCTTAAGAATTGAATCAAAAGATTTAAACAAAAAATCTTTAGAAAGTTTAATTAAAGCCGGTGTTTTTGATAAGTTTGAAGAAAGAAACAAATTATTGGAAAACCTTGAGGATATTTTAACCTTTAACAGAGATATAAGAAATCTTAACTCTTCCAAGCAAAAAAGTTTGTTTGAAAAAGCATCAATTCCCTCGCCTACTTTTAAATTAAAAGACGCAAAACCGGCTGGTCTGAAACAAAAACTTTTATGGGAAAAAGAACTTTTAGGTCTTTATATTTCTTCTCATCCTTTAGAAGAATTTAAAAAAGTACTTGAAAAAAAGACCCTGCCTTTAAGGGAATTGAAAAATAACATCTTTAGTCAAAAAATAAGAGTTGGCGGGATAATTTCTTCTATTAAAAAGATCTTAACCAAGAAAGGCCAACCAATGCTGTTTATGAAATTGGAAGATTTAACCGATAAAACCGAGATAGTCGTTTTCCCGACCGTAGTTGAAAGAAATTCAGAACTATTGCAAGAGAATAAAATTGTTTTTGTTCAAGGCAGAGTGGATATTCAAAAAGAAACTCCAAAAATAATTGCCGAAGATATTGAAGAAATAGTAGAAGAGTGATAATTTAAATAATAGTTAAGTTGTTAAATTAATATGGCAAAAACAGAAACAATTAGACATTCGCTCTCTCATATATTGGCTTTAGCCGTTAAAGAACTTTACCCCAAAGTTAAATTTGGCATCGGACCTGCGATTGAAAACGGCTTTTATTATGATTTTGACTTCTCAAAAGTATCTGAACTTCAGCAAAAAAAAATTCAGCAAGATAAAAAACAACGGAGCAAAAAAGAACCAGAAAAAGTTGGTTTATCCCTCAAAGATCTGCCGAAAATTGAGAAGAGAATGAAGGAATTAATCAAAAAAGACCTTAAATTTGAAAAAAAGATAGTTTCTAAAAGTGAAGCAAAAAAAATATTCAAAGACCAGCCTTACAAATTAGAATTAATTGATGAAATAGAGGAAAAAAATGTTTCTCTTTACAAAAGCGGAGAATTTCTGGATTTATGCAGAGGTCCCCATGTTAAATCTTCCGGAGAAATCCCCGCTGACGGATTTAAATTAACCAGGGTTGCTGGATCTTATTGGAAAGGCAATGAAAACAAACCTATGCTGACCAGAATCTACGGAGTAAGTTTCCAGACAAAAAAAGAATTGGATATGTATTTAGAAGCTCAGAAAGAAGCCGAAAAAAGAGACCATCGGGTTCTGGGGAAAAAACTTGAAATATTTATGTTAGATGAAGAAGTTGGTCAGGGACTCCCTTTATGGCTTCCAAAAGGAGCAACACTGAGAAGGCTTATTGAGAATTATTTATATCAGGAATTAAAGGGAGCCGGTTATCAATGGGTGGTCACTCCCCATATCGGAAGATTGAAGCTTTGGAAAACCTCCGGCCACTGGGAACTTTACAGAGAAAATATGTATTCCCCTATTGAAATTGACGAGGAAAAATATTTAATCAAGCCGATGAATTGCCCCTTCCATGTTAAGATTTATCAATCGAAAATCAGAAGCTACAAAGATTTACCTGTCAAATATGCCGAATTAGGAACCGTTTACCGATATGAAAGGTCAGGCACTTTACACGGCCTGACAAGAGTTCGGGGTTTTACTCAAGATGATGCCCATATCTGGTCAACGCCGGAACAGTTAAACGATGAGTTAACAAAACTTCTGAAACACGGGTTAAAAATGCTCCGGGATTTCGGTTTTAAGGATTTTGTCATTTATCTTTCCACCAGACCGGCAAAATTTGCCGGAACAGAAAAAGGCTGGGAAAAAGCGACAAACTCTCTTAAATATGTTCTTAAAAAATTGAAATTGGATTATCAAATTGACCCGGGCGGCGGAGTTTTTTACGGTCCTAAAATCGATATTAAAATAAAGGATAGTTTGGGAAGGGAATGGCAATGCACTACAATTCAAGTTGATTTTAATCTGCCGGAAAAATTCAACATTACCTATATCGATAAAAGAGGGAAAAAAGTTCAACCGATTATGATTCATCGGGCTCTCCTGGGATCACTTGAAAGATTTATTGGCGTTCTGCTGGAACATTATATGGGCTCTTTGCCTCTCTGGTTGGCGCCTATTCAATGCTTGGTAATCCCGGTAGGAAAAAGTCATCGCAAATACGCCGAAGATATTGCTGAAAAACTCAAAAATCAGGGTTTAAGAGCAGAAGCCAGAACAGAAGCAGAAACCGTATCTAAAAAGATAAGAGAGGGGGAAATTCAAAAAATTCCCTATCTTCTGGTAGTGGGAGATAAAGAAATAAAGAAGAAAACAATCAGAGTCCGCCAGCGCGAGAAAGGTGATATTGGCGAAACAAAATTGACAAATTTCCTGAAGAAAATAAAATTAGAAATTGAAAACAAAAAATAAAGGTCGATTAAGTTTAATCTTCAAAGAAGAATTATATTTTTTCAATCATATGAGAAAACTAATAATATCTTCTCTTCTAATTGCTCTTTTAATCACTCTTCCTTCTTTCATCTTAGCCCAAGACGAAACAACATCGGATTTAGTAGAACAAGACGAATCTGTTGAATTAGCCCAAGACGAAACAACATCGGATTTAGTAGAAGACGAATCTGTTGAACAAGATGTTGAACAAATTGCTGAACAACCCGTTGAACA
>CAYQUV010000004.1:0-23756 GCA_964421005.1 uncultured Candidatus Saccharibacteria bacterium | reverse complement strand
AAGACGAATCTGTTGAACAAGATGTTGAACAAATTGCTGAACAACCCGTTGAACAAAATCTTGAACAGGCTGTTGAACAAGCCATTGAACAGGCCGTTGAAGAGGATGAAAGTGTCAGTGCAGCAGACCTTGAAGTTTCGGAGCCCACTCTTTTGCCGGACAGTTCTTTTTACTTTCTAAAAAACCTGAAAAGAGGCATTCAAAGCTTTTTTACTTTCGGAGCCGTTAATAAGGCCAAATTAAAATTAAAATTTGCCTCGGAGAAACTTATTGAAGCAAGAAAATTAGCCGAAAAGAAAGAATCTCCTGAAATTTTTGAAAAAGCCATCAAAAATTATGAAAAAGAGATTGATGAAATCAAAGAAACGGTTGATAAAATAAAAGAGAAAGCCAGCGAGAAACTTGAAGTGGGTAATTTTTTAGACAAGTTTATCAAGCAACAGATTTTACACCAGAAAATTCTGGAAAAACTGGAAACTCAGGTTCCGGAAGAAGCTTTCCAGAAGATAAAACAAACAAGGGAAAGACATCTTGAGAGATTTGGAGAAATAATGGAGAAACTAGAAGAAAATAAAGAGAGAATCCAGGAACGTCTGATAAAAAACATAAAAGAACTTAAAGGAAGTCAATTCAAAGATTTCAAGAACCTGGAGATGTTAAAAAAACTAGAAGAGAAGGTTCCGGAAAAAACCAGAGAGGCAGTCAGAAATATCATAGAAAATACATCACAGAATTTAAAAGAAAAAATAGAACAGATGACTCCTGAAACTCAAGAAAAACTTGAAAAGTATATTGAAAATATTCAAGGAGTTAAAGAAAAAAAGATAGAAATTATTGACAATATAAAATCAAAAATGGAAGGAAGGCCCGAAATTAAAGAGAGATTAGAAAGAGTAAAAGAAAAAATTATATCCGAAAGAAAAACAGAAAGAAAGACGGAAAGAGAGAAATAAGAGGAAATTGAGGAAAAATAAAAATAAATCCAAAACTATTATCTTCAATCTTCCGTCTCCAAAAGACAAAACTAAAACCCCTTCTCAAAAGGGGTTTTAGGGTAGAAAAAAATGTAAATTTGTTATAACATTTAACTATTAACTATGAAATACCATATTATAACCTATGGATGCCAGATGAATCATTCAGATAGTGAGCGAATTGCTGCTCTATTGGAAAGAATTGGATATAAAAAGACATCAATTAATTCAAACAAGATTGATTTGCTTGTGGTTAATATGTGTTCTGTTCGTCAATCAGCCGTTGACAGAGTTTTTGGATTACAGCCGAAATTTAAAAAACTAAAAATCAATAATCCCGATTTAAAAACAATTCTAACCGGCTGTGTCTTGAAAAAAGACAGAAAAAAATTTGCTGAATTCTTTGATTATATTTTAAATATTAAAAATCTCTTAAACTGGCAAAAATTGCTAAAAAGGTGCTCAATTGATTCTCAGACCGAGTTTACCGAGCTTGAAAAAGATTCTTATTTTAAAATTCAACCGAAATATTCTTCTTATCCAATAGCGTATGTGCCAATTTCAAATGGTTGCAATAATTTTTGTGCTTACTGCGTTATTCCTTACACAAGAGGCAGAGAAATTAATCGACCGATTGATCAAATTCTATGTGAGGTTAAAAATTTAGTTAACAGAAAATATAAAGAAATATGGTTGTTAGGACAAAACGTGACAAGTTTTCAAAATAATAAAATAAACTTCTCCAAACTTCTAAAAATGGTAAACGATATCCGCGGAAAATTCTGGCTTCGTTTCACCTCTTCTCATCCTAAGGATTTTTCTAATGAATTAATTAAAGTTATGGCTGAATGCGAAAAAATTACCCCTTATCTGAATTTACCTGTTCAGTCGGGAGACAATGAAACCCTGAGAAAAATGAATCGCAATTACGCAATTGAAGATTACAAAAAGATTGTCAGAAAAATTAGAGAAAAAATACCGGAAATCACTTTATCTACCGATGTTATTGTCGGCTTTCCCGGTGAAACAAAGTCTCAGTTTGAAAATACCATGAAATTATTCCAGGAAATAAAATTTGATATGGCTTATATCGCCCAGTACTCTCCCCGACCAGGAACTTTGGCTTCCGAAATGAAAGATAATGTTCCGAAAGAAGAAAAACAAAAAAGAGAAAAGATTTTGACTGAAATTTTAAAGAAAACAGCCTCTCAAAAAAATAAAAAATTTGTTGGAAAAACAATGGAAGTTCTACCGGTTGATTACAAAAATGGATTAATTCTGGCTAAATCGTTCAATTACAAAACAGTAAAATTCAAGGGTAGAAAAGAATTGATCGGAAAATTTACCAAAGTAAAAATTATTGATGCTTCTGCCTGGGGGTTAGAAGGAAAATTGGTATAATAAAAAACCGCTTGGTAGAATTAGCAATACCAAGCAGTATTTGACTTTTGCGTTCATTGATTAAAACCAAAGGAGAAAGTACAGAATAGAAAAATTAATTAATATCACTATCGGAAAATTCACTATTACAGTTTTCCTATCACTGATATCAATAAAATGGCCAGCAAAAAGAGCAGTAATATTAACAAGTAGCAATCATAGCAGCAGCAGCAGCAGCAGCAGGAATACCATCCCAGAAGCAACAACAACAATCATATTAAAGCCAGCAATACTCTCTGCTTCATAAATCAATAACTTTTTTCATTTTGTCTCATCTTCTTTAAAGTTCTATCCACAATATTCTGTTAAATTTATAATATTATGCCAAAGAAAAATAAATTAATTGTTATTTTAGGACCAACCGCAGTTGGAAAAACAGAATTCGCAATAAAACTTGCCAAGAAATTCAATGGTGAGATTATTTCTGCTGATTCAAAACAAGTCTACAAAGAAATGGATATTGGCACAGGAAAAGTCAGTAAAAAAGAAATGAAAGGTATCCCCCATTATCTTCTGGACATTGTTTCTCCGAAGAAACATTTTTCAGTAGCTCAATACCAGAAATTAGCGTATAAGAATATAAATAAAATTTTAAAAAAAGAAAAAGTTCCTTTTCTGGTCGGGGGTTCTCCTTTTTATATCTACTCAATTGTCGAAGGTTGGACCTTTCCGAAAATGAAACCTAATTGGAAACTCAGAAAAAAGCTTGAGAAAAAAACTAAAGAAGAGCTTTTTGCAATTTTAAAAAAACTTGACAAAGAGAGAGCAAAGACAATTGAAAAAGAAAATAAAAGAAGGTTAATACGAGCAATCGAAATTGCTAAAACTTTTGGTAAAATACCAAAACTCAAAAAAAACCCTCAATTTGATTGTCTTTTAATTGGAATTAAAAAGCAGAAAGATGAATTAAAAAAGAGAATTTCAAAAAGGGTGGATAAGATGATTAGATTAGGGCTTGAAAAAGAAGTAAGAAAATTGGTTAAAAAATACGGTTGGAATCCTCTTCTTCAAACCATTGGTTACGGAGAATGGCTCCCCTATTTTGAAGAAAAAATCTCCAAAAATGAGGTTGGAGAAAAAATTAAAGAAAATACTTTTCAATTTGCCAAACGCCAGATGACTTGGTTCAAGAGAGACAAAAGAATTCATTGGTTTAAAAATTATAAAGAAACTGAGAAACTAATTAAACATTTTTTAATAAAAAAGAGGGAGAAATATTAAAGATTAAAGGTTCTTTTCTCACTTATTTCTTAGTTGAGTCCCAGCCAGCTAAGCCCCAGCCAGATAAGTCCCAGCCAGCTAAGTCCCAGGCAGCTAAGCTCCAATCAATTAAGCTCCAGCCAACTAAGCTTCAACCAGCTAAACTCCAACTCAGCTAGGTTTTTCTCATCATCTGTTTCAATATAGGAAATTACTCCTTTTCGGTAAAATGAGTTTAAAGTCTGAATAAAGGCTCTATTTTGCTGTAATAAGTAAATTTTATTACAGCGAGGATATTTTAGCGCTAATCGTCGAAGACGAAAAAAAAGCTTCTCTGAAGAACAGTTTTCTCTGCGCAATAGGAACAAAAGTTTTTTCCTCATTATTATTCTATCTTCTTATTTAAAGAACAAAAATATTTCTATCTCTTGTCAATCCTAAAAAGATAGAAGATAAATTAAAAATGAGGGCTAAAAAAGGGGTTAGCAAAATACCAACCCCTTTTTAAAATTTATTTTTTAGCTAAGTTCTGTTTTTGAACAGAGTAAATTCAAGACTGTCAACGAGGGCATCCCAGCTTGCTTTAATGATATTCTTTGAAACACCTATTGTTCCCCAACTTTCTCTGCCATCACTCGATTCAATCAGAACCCTGACTCGAGCTGCCGTTCCTGATTTACTATCAAGAACTCTCACTTTAAAATCAGTTAAATGGACGTTTTTGAGTTGAGGATAAAAGGTTTCCAAGGCCTTGCGAAGAGCGTTATTAAGAGCATCAACCGGCCCTTCCCCTTCAGCTGCTGTATGTTCCACTCTCCCATTGGGTTCTCTTACTTTTATCATTGCTTGAGATCTTATTAAATAATCACCATCGTTCTTGGGAAAACTGTCTATAACAATGGTGAAACCCAAAACTTCAAACAAAGAAATCTCTTTACCCAGAATTTTGTTTGCAAGCAACTTGAAAGATGCTTCGGCTGCTTCAAACCAATAGCCGTCTCTCTCAGCCTCTTTTAATTTTCTAAAAAGATTCTGTGCTTGAGGAGAATTTTTGTCAAGGTTTGGAAATTCATTTTCAACTTTCATTAAAATAGCGCTTTTGCCTGCTTGTTCAGACAACAATACCCTTCTCTGATTACCTACCAATTCCGGGTTAATATGCTCAAAAGACCTTGACGCTTTACGAACAGCGTCAATATGCATACCACCCTTGTGAGAAAAAGCGCTTTTCCCAACATAAGGTTGATGATTATCAGAAGAAAGATTAGCAACTTCGCTGACTAACCTTGAAAGCCAAGTGAGTCGAGACAACGATTGTTCCGGAACGCATCTAATTCCTTTCTTCAACTGGAGATTACCTATTAAAGTGATAAGATCAGCGTTGCCGCACCTTTCACCATATCCATTTATTGTTCCTTGAATATGAGAACAACCTTCTTCCACTGCCACCATAGTGTTAGCCACAGCGAGACCAGTATCATTGTGAGCATGAATACCAACAGGGATATCAAACTGAGAAACCACCTCCTTTACAATCTTAGAAACCTCGTTGACCATCGTCCCGCCGTTGGTATCACAGAGAACCAGCTTATCAGCCCCGGAGCCAGCAGCCACGTTTAGAGTTTCCAAAGCATATTGAGGGTCATCTTTGTATCCGTCGAAGAAATGTTCAGCGTCATAGATAACAGTTTTCCCCTTACTTTTCAGAAATTTGATAGAATCTTCAATCAACTGAAGATTTTTCTGAAAAGATACTCTCAAAACCTTCCTGACATGAAATTTCCAGGTTTTACCAAATATAGTTACGACCGGTAATCCGGTATTAACCAGAGCCAGAAGGTCATCGTCTTCATCTGAAGAATTTTGGTGATGTCTTGTCCTTCCAAAAGGTACCAAAACGGCATTTTTTAGTTTTAAATCTTTACTCTCTTGAAAAAACTTGAGGTCTTTTAAATTTGCCCCAGGATAGCCACCTTCAATGTAAGGTATCCCAAACCTGTCTAATTCTTTAACAAGTTTGATTTTATCCTCCAGTGAAAAAGAAATCCCTTCCCTCTGGCTCCCGTCTCTAAGAGTAGTGTCATAAATCTCTACTCTTTCAACCATTTTTCTTATCCCCCCTTTCTTAGATATCTTATATTTCCTTTATGTTTAATATCTTTTACTTTCCCGAATGACATTCTTTGTTAAGCCAATGAGACGAAGTGAGTCAAAATGAGCCAAAGTACCCCAGCAAACCAAACCGGCAGTAAAAGATAATCCGGGAGCAGGTAAAAACCTGCTCCCGGTCATTTACCCTTCTATTTATCCTTATTCAGATACAACATCCTATTGACAGCCGAAAGATAGGCTTTGGCACTGGCTTCTATAATGTCGGTGCTTACACCGTAACCGATGAAAGTACGACCGTTATCTTTAATTTTAACCGTCACCTCGCCAATCGCATCTGTTCCACCGGTTACAGCATGAATTGAATAATTCGTAAGCTCAACCCTGGCTCCGGTCACTCTATCTATTGCTTTATAGATAGCGTCAACCGGTCCGTCGCCATAAGCGCTATCCCTTAAAATTTCTTCGTTTTTCTTCAAAACTACGGTTGCTGTCGGAATCAATCCCGAGCCGCTCATCACCTGATGGGACAGGAAAACGTAGGTTTGAGGTATTACTCTCAACTCATCGCGAACAATTGCTTCCAAGTCAGCAACCGTTACTTCTCTCTTTTTGTCCGCCACGTCTAAAAACCTTTGATAGATTTCATCCAATTGATCCTCTTTTACCTTATATCCCATTTCCCAGAGAGTGTTTCTCAAAGCACCTCTGCCCGATTGCCGGTTCAAAACAATCTTTCTGTCCGAAAGGCCAATATCTTCAGGGCTCATAATCTCAAAAGTATTTTTATTTTTGAGAACCCCATCTTGATGAATTCCCGAACTGTGGGAAAAGGCGTTAAGACCGACAATAGCTTTGTTTGGCGGAATTTCTATACCCGTTGCTCTCTCGACCAAACGACTGGTATTGAAAATCTCTCTGGTATTTATCTCGGTGTAAAAATCTCTCAGATTATAAACCATCCCCTTTGAATTTCTTCTTGTTTTAATTCCCATAACAACTTCTTCAAGAGAAGTATTACCTGCCCGTTCTCCCAACCCGTTAACAGTACATTCAATTTGTCTGGCACCGGCTCCAATGGCAGCCAGCGAGTTTGCGGTTGCCAATCCTAGATCGTTATGGCAGTGAACACTAATAACAACTTCTTCTTCGGGAATTCTCTCCCGGATATAGGAGATTAACTCCATGAATTCGTCGGGCATAGCATATCCCACAGTATCGGGAATATTAATGACAGTTGCTCCGAAATCAATAGCAACCTGAATAACTTTCATCAGGTATTCCCTATCTGCCCTCGTAGCATCCATAGGAGAAAACTCTACCATCGGGCAAAGAGAACGAGCAAGTTTTACTGACTGCTCCGTCATTTTTAAAACCTCTTCCCGATTTTTCCGAAGCTGTCCTTTAATATGGATATCGGAAACTCCTATAAAAGTGTGTATCTTAGGTTTCTGGCTCCACTTAATTGCTTCCCAACAGACCTCAATATCTTTCTTGACAGCCCTGGCAAGCCCGCAAATTTCTGGCCCCTTAACTTCTTCGGCTATTTTTTTCACGGATTCAAAATTAGCCGGAGAAGAAATTGGAAAACCTGCCTCAATTACATCAACATTTAATCGAACAAGCTGATGGGCAATCTGTACTTTCTCTTCAATATTCAGAGCTACGCCCGGAGACTGCTCGCCATCTCTCAAAGTAGTGTCAAAAATGAAAACCTTTTCCATCGTTCTACCTCCTTTTTTGTTAGGTTTGCCGCTCGTTTTTTTCTACAAGTTACTCTCTCTTTTATTTACTTTTTAAAGTTCAAATAAAATTCCATTCTTTAACTTCAAAAACTTAAAAACCTCCCTTGGTTGGGAGGTTTTTTACTAATTTTCTTTATTTATTTTATCTTTTGAAACTATTTACTGATTTTAAATAAAACCTCCCAACCCGAGGGTTGATTAAAAGGATAATAGAAAGCAAAAGCCCTTTCAAGTTTGGGAGGTCAATATGCTTGGTTGTTCTGTTTTTTAAAAACCTTGGCATAACTTATGTTTTATTCATTATAAAAACCAAAAGAAATTTGTCAATCCCATCCCGTACTTTATTCCTCAATTCTGTCAACATTCGTAAATTCTAGTAATTAAATCTTTTGTTCCGGAAACATTTAATGCTTTGAAAAAGAAAATAAATTTCTCTTCTATCTCTTCACAGATTCCGTCAATGTTTTTTTGAGGTAATGACCAGATTTCTTTTTTAAACTTACCGAAAGCTCTTTTTCTGTTTCGATAAAGAAATTGAATTTCATTTTCTGTTTCCTTCCGGGGATATTCTTTTTTCAAGTTCTCGTAAATTTCTTCCTTAAGGAATTGAGGAAAATAATCGCTATCGTAGAAGATATTTTGAAAAACTGTAGCTAAATGAATTTCACAACAGCCGGTTTCCGGGAATCTTTTAAAGTATTTTTCGGGCAGAGTGGAAGCACCATGCTGAACGGCTCCCGCCATACTATATTTTCTGGCGGTCTCTGAAAGTTCTTTTAATGTTTTAAAGTCCTCTTCCATAACTTTTAATTCACCCGAAGGAAGTAAAATTCCGCCATGAGAAGTGCCTGTCTGAACAGCAATTTTTATTAATCCTTTTTTAATTTTATAACGGGAAATTTCTTTTCTGAACCCCTCCATAAAGACATTAAGTTCCTCTACGGTTGTATTCTTTCCTCCAATTATACCAACCTCACCCCCTATTGAGACCGTTAAATTTTTCGGTTCAATTCTTCTAATAAAATCAGTAAATCTTGCCGTCATTAAAAAATTCTCTTTCTGCTTTTCAAAAACCGTTTGCCCCCCTTCTAAAATCAAAGGAGAACAATCAATGTCAATGTTATAAAAACCTGTCTGAACGGCGTTTTTGATTAAATTTTCTAAATTTCTCAACTCAAATTCTTTTTGAACTGAGAAATATCCTTCTTTGGAAATTCTAAAGTGGTCTCCTTGTAAAAAAATCATTCCTTTAAAATTCTCCTCAACAGCCCCAGCTAAAACACAACCTAAATATTCATCAAGAGATTGAGAAGTATAATCCATTTCCGATTTTGCCAGTTCAATTATAAAAGCGCCTGTTTTCTGTTTTTTTACCGCCCTGAAAAGAGCCCGCGAGAAATCAAAAGTTAATGTTCTTAAATTAAAAGCAGGTGTGGTAAAACCTTTGATTTCGCCCTGAACTATCTTTTCATATAATTTTTGAGTGGAATTTAAAAATATTCCCCTCTCTTTTGCTATCTTTTTAATCTTTTCTAGAACTGATTTTTTATTTTGTCCAAAGACTAATTCTCTGGCTAATGTTTTCATAACTATCCAAACAAAACAATTAATCAAAAATACTAGTTGAAAAAGCCTGTTTCAAAAATTATTTAAGCAATTTCTCTAAAATTTTGTTTATCATCTCCGGATTAGCTTTTCCCTTTGAAAGATACATCATTTGCCCCATTAAAAACTGTAAAGCCGATCTTTTTCCTTTTTTATAATCATCAACTGCTTTTTTGTTTTTTGAGATTACAACTTCGGCAAGTTTTTCAAGTTCCTTTTCATCGTTTATTAACTTCAGTTCTTTGTCTTCTATGATTTGGGAAGGATCTTTTCCTTTCTCAAACATCTCTTTTAAAAGAGTTTTGGCAATCTTACTTGAAATTTCGCCGAGATAAATCATACTGATAAATTCAGCGAAATTTTCCGGAGTGATTGAAATTTTTTCCTCTTCAAACCCCTTTTCTTTTAAAAGCCCCCTGAGGTCTGTTGAAATATAGTTTGAAGTCAGTTTAATTAATCTTTTGAATTCCTCACCCTCTATCTCTTTTTTAAATCTCTTCTCTTTGACCCAGTTTCTCAGCTCTGAAATAACTTTTTCAAAATACTCTCCCAAATCTTTCTGGAAAATATAAATTTCTGCTTCTTTTCCAGAAAGAAAATATTCTCTTTCAAATCTTCTCATTTTTTGATAAGGAAGCTCTGGAATTTCTGATTTAATCTTTTCCAGATACTCTCTATCAATTTCAAGAGGAGGAAGGTCGGGTTCCGGAAAATAACGATAATCATGAGACTTTTCTTTTTCTCTTTGAGAGAAAGTGAGCTCTTTTTTATCGTGCCAGCCTCTTGTTTCCTGTAAAACCTGCTCTCCCCTGTCTAAAATTTTTGACTGTCTTTCAATTTCGTATTCAATCGCTTTCTCAACAGTCCTTAAAGAGTTTAAGTTTTTTATCTCAACTTTTGTTCCCAGTTCATTATTTTTTCCATTTTTTTTCATTAAGGAAATGTTGACTTCTACTCTAAGTTCTCCTTTTTCCATGTCGGCAGTTGATACTTCAAGATATCTCAAAGTTATTTGTAGTTGACGAACAAACTCTCTTGCCTCCCGGGCTGAAGTAATATCAGGCTCGGTAACCAATTCCATCAAAGGAATCCCTGCTCTATTAAAATCTACTAAAGAATAATCTTTTCCTTCCGGATGTATCAATTTTCCTGTATCTTCTTCCAAATGAATTCTTGTTATATTGATTTTTTTAAATCTTTCTCCAATGGGAATTGCCAGATATCCGTTTTTGCTCAAAGGCAAAGCATATTGAGATATCTGATATCCTTTCGGTAAATCCGGATAAAAATAATTTTTTCTTTCAAAATAGGTGTTTTTTTGAATTTGACAATTTAGAGCTTGAGCAGTTTTTAATACTTTTTTTACCGCTTCTCTGTTAATAACCGGCAATGTGCCAGGATGACCAAGACAAACCGGACAAATATTAATATTTGGGATTCTCTCCTGAGAATTATTGGCGCAAGAGCAAAACATCTTTGAATGAGTATTCAATTCAACGTGAATCTCTAACCCTATTGTTGGTTTGTAGTCCATAAGTAAGCAATTAACGACCTGATGACTTTTTTCTTCTTTTATATCCTTTCATTATCTCTAAACTGGAACTTGTGCCAATAATATCAGCACCTGCCTCAACCATCATTTGGAAATCCTTGTAGGTTCTGATTTTACCGGCTGCTTTAATTTTCAAACCGGGAGCTGCTTTTCTCATAATCTTCAAATGGCGGGCTTTCTCTTTTAACTCTATATGTTCCAAAGGGTCCTTTTCGGTTGCTGTTTTCACACAAAAAGCTCCTGCTTTTTTAACTAACTCCGATGCTTTTTCAATTTCTTTGTCAGTTAAATAGCCCGAACCAATAATCACTTTTGTGGGTAAAATCCTACAAATTTCTTTTAAATCCTCTAGAACTTCATCGTATCTTTCATACTTAATATCAATGACATTTATAACAACGTCTAGTTCATCGGCTCCGTCTTTCTTGGCTTTTTTTGCCGTTTCAACTCTCTTGGAATGAGGACTCAATCCCATTGGTGGGTCAATTAAAACTACTGTTTTAATTCCTGTACCCTTTAACTGTTCACTTACAAATTTTACCCATTGAGGATTAACACAAACACTTCTAAACCCATATCTTTTAGCTTCCTGACAAGTCCTTTTTATTTCTTTCTCGTTGGCTTTACTTTTTATGTTTGTGTGGTCAATAATTTTTGCCGGATTAAAATTTTTCATAAATTATTTTTTTAATATCCCCAAAAACTTCTTCAATTGACCTTTCTCCTTTTATAAAGTAAATTTCAGTTAATTCCTTAAATCTATTAAAAACGATTTTATAATTACCGTAGACTTTTCGCAATTTTTCTTCTTTTTCAAAAAGAGTTTTTTCTTCTCCCCTCTTTTCAACTCTCTCCATACAAATTTTCGGTTTGACATCAAGAAAGAAAACCAAATCGGGTAATAGAAACTGATTATTTAACTCAATTAATTCTTCCAAACTCAAACCTTCTGCCATTCCGTAACTGAAAGAAGAGAAAAAATATCTATCAGAGATTACTATTTTGCCATCCTTCAAAGCAGGAATGATTATATTGTTTAGATGCCATTTTCTATCTTGGCTGAATAAATCTTGAAGTTCTCTCGGAGATAATTTTTCTTTTTTTTCTAAAACACTTTCAATTAGTTTGGCTTTTTCTGATTTTTTCGTTGGTTCTTTTGTTTTCAAAATCCGGTATCCTTTTTCTTTTAAAAAATCAGTTAAAAGTCTTACCTCGGTAGACTGACCTGAACCATCCAATCCTTCAAAAACAATGAATTTACCGGGATAAGAATTTCTTTTCATAATTTTTGATTTATTATTGCGACTCTGCTACCAAAATATATTTTCTCTTTTCAATAATTATAACATATTTTCATTTATTTGCCATTGATAATTAACTGCGTAAAATGAGATAGTAATAACCTGAATTAGTCGAAATTAAGCAAATCAGACAAAATAGCGTTTATTAAACTTTTAATTGCCGACGATGACGAAATATGGAAACCCAATTTTCAGGTTCAAATCAAGCCCCAACACAGAAAGAGATAGAAATAGTACTAAAACCCTTATTTGGCGCTGAAATAGATAAAGTATTATCCATATACTCATCTCGTACATTAACTTGACAACGTTATATGGAGTTTTAAAATAAAATTAGAAGTTTTAAAAACTATCCCTCTGCTTTATATTACCATCATAATAAACCGTCAGGACAAAAGCTGGTGAGAAAAGAGTCGAGACGAGAGAACAACCAGGCCAGCGCCGAGAGAAAAGAGAGAAAGAAGGATAAGCCGGTATCCCTGACAAAAACCAAGGGGCAATAGAAGGGCGAATGAGCTAGCGAAACCGAATAAGCTTAACAACCCACTTAGTTTAATCATATTAACGCCATTTAGATTAAACTTGTTAAGCTTATTCCTGTTAAACGAGTTGTAAAATAAAGCCTGCCGGATGCTCAACTTACGCCTTCTTTTCTCTCTTTTCATAATCTGAAAGAATAATTTCATTTCTATCTCCTTTCAGATATGGTCAATAATGTTAGAAATTTAACGTTATTGACTTTTTAATTTTAAGGTTTTAAATTCCGGAATAACGAAGCTAAAAATAATTCTTACCAAGGGCGATTTACCTGAATGTTCAATAAAAAACTCCTGTTAGATTACAACAGGAGTTTTAATTTTGGTTTGGATTTAAAAAAATAATTCTTTTCAGACAAGAATATCGTTTCCAGTACAAACGGCATAT
Organism: uncultured Candidatus Saccharibacteria bacterium; assembly: GCA_964421005.1. GTDB lineage: Bacteria > Patescibacteriota > Minisyncoccia > Minisyncoccales > CG1-02-41-26 > CAYQUV01. Next base: position 10,906 of record CAYQUV010000004.1, on the reverse strand, counting down.
TCAGAACCATCTTCTTTCGTTTTAAACTCAAAATCATCAAAAACGCCAGGGATACGTTTCTGAACTTCCCGGAGAAGATTACAAGCTGAAAATCTGATTTCCGGATGAGCAGGAGCATCAGCCCGGATTTTGAACCAGTGACGCCATTCTCTAAGATTGTAAGTTTGAACAATCTGAGATTTGATGCCAATAGGCAACCACTGCCGGGCTTCTTCTGGTCGGAGGCCATTCTTGCGCAAAGCCCTGTACCATCCTTCAATTAAGTCTGTGAACTCCTGAGGGGTAAAAGAATAATTTTTGCCGTTGATATTGAAATCTATTCTTTGGCTAAAATCAAATTTGTCATTATAGGGAAGAATGAATTTTATTTGGAACTTTTCCAAATCTAATTCACCTTTTGAATAATCAACATATCTGGTTGATTCCTGAGCGTAGCTTGTAACTTTTTCATCTCCACTTCGGCTCCTGACAGTTTCGTGAGTAAAACCTCTGGAGTGATTGTTAAACTCAACGGTCATTGCCCGATGAGTAAGAATTTCATCTCTTGTCTTCAGTTTTGGATTTTTAGTTATTTTTAAAAGCGAAGTAGTCTCAAACCCTTCTTCTGGCAAAGGAAAGAGAACAGGATTCTCTTTGTTTAAAATTGAAAGAATCGTCCCTATGACAACGTTTTTTCGTTTAAGATAGGCCTCATTGAAAATACGAGAATTACCAGAAACCAGAAAACCGTTATCTCTTAATGTGATACAAAAAAGGCTGTTGGCTCGAAAGAGATTCAAAATCACCTCTGAGGAATTACTATCTATAAAAAAAGTATACCAGCTATGTTCAAGCATAGCATGGTGTCCCCTCTTTTGGAGCATTCGGACAAATTCTTCCGGAGTTTTTTTGCTGCTCTCTCTTGTTTGGTAACACGTTGTACCGGCTGTTTTAATCAATTTGTTCATTTCTTCCGCTGGCAATTTCCCAACATCATCGGAAAGAATCCTGAACCCTCCTTTTTTAAATAAAAGTTTAGCCATTTTTTACCTCCTTATTAGATTATTTCGTCTTAGATTATTTATGTTAACATTCTTTCTTTGACTTTTAAAGAGCAAAAGATAAACTAAAATTATCAAAAATAAAAACCCTTGTCAAACATCAAAGGTTAAAAATATTTCAAAACTATGATTGTATCTAAACACAATTATTCGCCGTATTAACAAATTATTTCCCATACTGGTTTTTATCGTCTAGAAGGTCTTTTTCCTGCCAATCCTTGACCCAATCTTCAACATTGAATATTTCCATTCCTCCACTTTTGGTTGAACATATAACCTTTTTCAAACCAGCATTTATAATCATTTTTTTACAAATAAAACAGGGAAAAGTATCAATGGGATTATCTTCTTTATCGCTTCCCCAAATATACATATCCCCTCCCAACAAACTGACTCCTGCTCTGGCAGAATTGATAATCGCATTCTGTTCGGCATGAACACTTCGACAAAGCTCGTATCTCTGGCCATGAGGGGTTTTCATTTTATCTCTTAAACATTCTTCTCTTTCAAAACAATCTTTTGTTTTTCTCGGCGCACCAACATAACCGGTAGCAACAATAACATCATCTTTGACAATTATTGCTCCGAATTTTCTACGAAAACAGGTACTCCTTTGAGCCACTTGTTTGGCGATATTTAAATAATATCCAATTTTCGACGGCCTCATCTTTTTATATTTTTATATAAAGGGTATCTCTCTCCGCGAACTCGTCTCGCTTCTTAAACAAACCCCTCTATAAATATAAGCCTTTCTACCCTTCGATAGAAATCCCCATATTCTTGGCAGTTCCTTCAACAATTTTCATCGCCTTTTCTATATCTTTGGTATTTAAATCTTTCATTTTCTTTTCGGCAATTTCTTTCAATTTTGCTTTGCTAATTTTGGCAACTTTTTTTGTATTGGGAGTACCTGAACCTTTTTCAATTCCAGCTGCTTTTTTCAAAAGATCAGAGGTTAAAGGAGTTTTTACTTTAAAATCAAAAGTTCGGTCTTCAAAAATCGTAATTTCAACCGGCAAAGTCCATCCTTCTTGTTCTCTTGTGGCATCATTAAACTTTTGACAAAAATCACCGATATTTATACCGTGTTGAGCCAAAATAGGTCCAACCGGAGGCGCTGGGGTAGCCTTACCGGCAGGAATATGAAGTTTTACTATTGTTTTTACTTTTTTAGCCATAAATTACAACTTTTTAACTTGTAAAGAATCCACTTCAATAGGAGTATCTCTGCCAAAAATATTAACCAGAACTTTTAACTTCCCTTTTTCGCTGTCTACTTCTGAAACTTTTCCTTCAAAGTCTTTAAACGGCCCGTCGGTAATTCTCACTAAACTTCCCGGGGTAATATCAACTTTGTACTGAGGAACTTCAACACCCATTCTTTTCTTCAAAATTTCTATTTCCTTCTCAGAAACAGGAATAGGAGTTGTACCTGCTCCGATAAAACCGGTAACTCTCGGAGTATTTCTGACAACATACCAAGAATCATCGGTAACCACCATTTCAACAAAAATATATCCGGGATAAATTCTTTCTTCAATAACCTTTCTTTTACCGTTTTTAATTTTAATCTTTTTTTCCTTGGGAACAATAACACTAAAAATTTTATCTTCCATACCTAAATTCTCTATCCTATGACGTAAATTTCGAGCTACTGCTTCTTCTTCTCCGGGATATGTATGAATAATATACCAGTTTCTTCCTTGTTGTACCTTTTGTTTTGGCATAATTAAATAATAAAACTTGCAACAAATAATAGAACTAAAAGAAAAATTTTCCTAATAGTTTTAAAAAGATAAAATCTAAAATTCCCAAAAACAAAGCAACTCCTAAGGATATACCAATAACGATTAATGTATGATTAAAAGCTTCTTTTTTCTGAGGCCAATCAACTTTTTTTCCCTCGGTGATTACCTCTTTAAAGAAAGTTTTAATTTTCTCAAAAATATTGCTCATTTTTCTTAAAAAAGCCCTTCCCGGGCTTCAATTCTTATATTAAGCCCGATAATTGATTTTGTCAAGATAAAACCAATTTAACAGCTTGGCAACTTTATTAACAGCTCAACGATAATTTACATCAATCTTAACTATATATCCAGATTTCTCACTTTCTTGGCATGAACCTGAATAAATTTCTTGCGGGGTAAAACCTCCTTGCCCATCAAAATATCGAAAATATGATCAGCAGCTTTGGCTTCTTCAATAGTTACTTTTAATAATACCCTATTTTCTGGACTCATCGTAGTTTCCCATAATTCCGAAGGATTCATTTCCCCCAACCCCTTGTACCGCTGGATGCTAACATTAACTGTTTTTTCTTTTTTGAAAGCGTTTAAAATCTCTTCTTTATCCGATTCGGTATAAGCGTATTCTATCTTTTTTCCGGATTGAATTTTGTAAAGCGGAGGCTGAGCGATATAAAGATATCCCCGCTCAATTATTTCTCTAAAATAGCGAAAAAATAAAGTCAAAAGCAATGTTCTAATATGAGCACCATCGGTATCGGCATCGGTCATTATTATAATTCGGTGATACCTTAATTTATTGATGTCAAAATCCTGGGCAATGGCTGTTCCCAAAGCAATAATTAGCGATTTAATTTCTTTTGAAGATAAAATTTTATCAAGCCTGGCCCGCTCAACATTTAAAATTTTTCCTTTCAAAGGTAAAATAGCCTGAAACCTTCTATCTCTTGCCATTTTGCCGCTTCCTCCAGCCGAATCGCCTTCAACTATATAAAGTTCCGATTCAGCGGGGTCACGAGAGGAACAATCGGCTAATTTGCCGGGTAAAGTCAGACCTTCTAAAATTCCCTTTCTCAAAACAGTGGTTCTGGCGGCTTTTGCTGCCTCTCTTGCCCTTGCCGACAGAAGACAATTTTCAATAATTGCCTTGGCATCTTGAGGATTTTTTTCCAAAAACTCGGCTAAATTCTCAGAAAGAACACTTTCAACAGCAGTTTTTGCTTCTGGGTTTCCCAATCTAGCTTTTGTTTGACCTTCAAATTGAGGCTCTTTTATTTTCACCGAAATAGCCGCCACTATTCCCTCTCTCACATCTCCTCCGCTTAAGTTTTCTTCTTTTTCTTTAAGAAATCCATTCTTTCTGGCATAATCATTTAACGTTCTTGTTAAAGCGCTTCGGAAACCGGTAATATGAGTTCCTCCTTCTCCGGTAAAAATATTATTGGCAAAACCTTCTTCAAATGCTTCTATTTCTTCAGCATATTGTAAAGCAATCTCAACTATCACTCCTTCTTTTTCTCCTTTAGTATAAAAAATATTGTCATGGCGAGGTTTAGCATCACCAATCAAATACTTGATGTAAGAAATCAAACCCCCTTCAAAATAAAAATTATAATTAAAAGGAACCGGCTGCCTTTCATCACGAAAATTTATTTTAACAGCAGGAGTCAAATAAGCTTGTTGGCGAAGATGATTTAAAATTCTTTTTTTATCAAATTTTATTTCTTTAAAAATCTCGGGGTCTGGTTCAAATATGATTTTTGTCCCTGTTTTTTTACATTTTCCCACTTTTTTGACTTTTGTCTTTGGTTTACCCCGAGAATACTCCTGAGAATATCTTACGCCTTCCCTACAAACTTCGGCTCTTAAATAATTGCTTAAAGCGCAAACAACCGAAACACCAACACCATGTAATCCGCCTGCCACCTGATAGGCCTTTCCCCCAAATTTGGCACCCGCATGCAATGTTGTCATTACAGTCTCCAAAGCAGATTTACCTGTTTGAGGATGTTTTTCAACCGGAATTCCCCTGCCGTCATCCGTCGTCATTACTTTGCCATCCGACAAAATATGGACTTCAATGTTTTTACAATAACCGGCAATTGCCTCGTCCAGTGAATTATCGACACACTCCCATATCAAGTGATGTAATCCTTCGGGTCCGGTTGAACCAATATACATTCCAGGTCTTTTCCGAACCGGCTCAAGACCCTTTAAAACATAAATGTCTTTGGCGGTGTATTCCTCTTTTTTCACGGTTCCGGTTTTTTTACTTATCTCTGTCTTCTCCTGAATTTTAGCTTTTCTGGAAATTCCAGAGGTTTTGGTTTTTTTCTCGGTTTTTTCTTCTTCCCGGGCTTTAATCTCTTTAGGACTCTCTTTCTTTATTTGAGTTTTTGTCGTTTTTTCTTTTTTTGTAGATTTTCTTGGCATAGTTTAATTTTTTATTTTCTCACTTCCCAAGAGAGATTTTTTTCCAAATTTTCAATTATTTTTTGATGAATTTCATCAATTTCTTTTGAAGATAGAGTTCTATCTTCGGCTTGATAAATAATATGAAAAGCGAAATTCTCCTTTCCTTCCGAGATTCCCTCTCCGGTATAAATATCAAAAAGGTCAACATCTCGGACAAGTTTCCCCCCAGCCTCGTTAATTTTATTCAAAACCTCAACTACTTTAGTTCCCCGGGGTACCAAAACAGCTAAATCTCTTACTGCTGCGGGATGAACAGAAATGGGACGATATTCGTGTTCTTCTGAAGCTAACTTATATAATTTTTCGAAATCTAAATCAAAAACAAATATTTTTTCTTTTATTTTCAAATCTTCCAAAATTCCCGGATGAATCTCTCCCAAAAATCCTATTTCTTCCCCATCGCTTTTGATTTCAGCCGATTTCTGAGGATGCCAGAGATTTGCTTTTGAATCCTCTGGAGTTGCTCCAACATCATCATACCAAACACTACTGATGCCGAGTTTAGCCAATAAAGAATCAACTATCCCTTTCAATTCATAAAACCCTTCATCTCCCAAACCTTTTCGCGCTAAAACTCCACTTAGCATTTTTTTCTCCAAACTTATAATTTTTGGTTCTTTTTTCCCTGTCAAAGAACTCATCCTCACTGAAGAATCTTTAATTTCTTTAAATATCTTTCCGATTTCAAATATTTTTATTTCATCAAACCATTTAAAATTCTCTCTAATGTTTTTCAATAAATTTGGAATCAAACTCGGTCTTAAATATCTGTTAAAAACACTTGTAGGATTCTGAAGCTCCAATAATTCTTTTTCCTTAAAATTAAACACATCCTTTTCTCTTTCTCCTATAAAAGAATAGTTGTAAACTTCAGAGAATCTGCTCTCTTTTAAAATATTCTTACAAATTCTTTCCCAAAAAATCTCCTCATTTCTTTTCGGTGGAATCAAAGCCACTTGAGGAAACAGAGAAGAAATATTTTTAAAACCGGCTATTCTTCCTACTTCTTCTATTAAATCTTCTTCAATCAGAATATCCTGTCTAAAACTTGGTGCTTCAACTTCAATTTTTTGAGTCCCCTTCTCTAAAATTTTGAAATCTAAACTTTTTAAAATTCTAATAGTTTTCCCCACAGGGATTTTAACCCCTAATAACCTTTCAAGGTAATTCAAATTAAGTTTAACCCTTGAAGGTTTTTGTTTGTTGGGATAAAAATCAATTAATCCATGGGCTACTTTCCCTCCGGCAATCTTTTGAATTAAATAACTTACTCTCTGCTGAGCAAAATCAACTAAAGTTGGAGAAACCCCGTTTTCAAATCTCCAGGAGGCATCTGTTTTAAGTTTTAATTTTTTCGAAGCGATTCGGGTAACTCTTTGATTGAAATTAGCTGCTTCAATAATTATATTTTTTGTTTTAGAATCTATACATGTGTCTTCCCCTCCCTTTATTCCGGCAATTGCTATCGGTTTTTTCTCGTCGGCTATTACCAAAATGTCTTTATCCAGTTGATAAATTTTATCATCCAGGGCTTTTATTTTCTCTCCTCTATTCGCACGTCTTACAATAATCTTCTTATTCACTTTATCAAGGTCAAAAGCATGAACCGGCTGGCCTGTTTCAAGCATTACATAATTTGTAATATCAACAACATTGTTAATGGGCTGAAGACCACAAGCCTTCAATCTCTCTTTTAGCCATTTTGGAGAAGGCCCAATCTTAACTCCCAAAATCACCTTTGCCGTATATCTGGGACAATCGTTTTTATTTTTCACTTCCACTTTCAAAAAATCTTTTGTTTTTAAATCATTGGCTTCTTTGAGTTTAAACTTTGGCACTTGAAGTTTTGACCCCGTAACTACTGCCACTTCTCTGGCTATTCCGATATGAGATAAACAATCCGGAGCTCTGTTTGGCAAAACATCAATATCCAGAAGCCAATCCCTGCCCTTCTTCTCAATGTTTTCCACTTCAAAACTGTGAAAAGTCAAAAGATCCGCCATTTTTTTGGGAGAGGGCAATCTTCCTTTTATGTAATCTTTTAGTAAGAGGTAAGAAAATATCATATATACAAGAAAATATGATAAACTTTAAAATTGTTTCAAAAACCTTAAATCGCCGTTGTAAAACAATCTAATATCATTAATTTTGTAACGAAGCATCGCCAACCTGTCCATTCCTACACCGAAAGCAAACCCTTGCCAGTCTTTAGGATTTATGCCGGAGAATCGAAAAACATTTGGGTGGACCATCCCAGCTCCCACTATCTCAAGCCATTCTCCTTTTCCTCTTCGAAGGTCTATTTCAAAACTTGGTTCTGTAAAAGGAAAAAAACTCGGTCTCAATCGGATTTCAACTTTCTCTTTAAAGAATCTCTTTAAAAACTCTTCAATTATTGCTTTAAAGTTAGATGCCGAAATATTCTTATCAACCATTAATCCTTCAACTTGATAAAAATTGATTTCATGGGAAGCATCGGTTGCCTCGTGACGAAAAACTCTTCCCGGAACGATAATCCTAAAAGGCGGATTATGTTTTTCCATATAACGGATTTGAACAGGTGAGGTATGGGTCCGCAGAAGCAATTTTTGGCTTTTCAACCCAGGCTTTTTATTCTTCCCTCCAGAGGGCTGTTCTTTAAGCCAGAACGTATCCCAAAAATCTCTGGCTGGGTGGTCTTTGGGAATATTCAAAGCATCAAAATTATACCATTCGGTTTCAACTTCTGGTCCTTCAACAACGGAAAATCCCATTGACTTAAAAATTTCCTCAATTTCTTGTCTGACTTGTGTCAAAGGATGTAAATGACCGGTTTCCAGCTTCTTGCCGGGCCTTGTAATATCAACTCTCTCTTTTTTTATTTTCTGCTTTATTAATTCTTTTTTCAGTTTTTCCTTTCTTTTCTCGAGTATTTGTTCAATTTCAATTTTTGCCAAATTCGCCTCTTTCCCTATTTTTTTCCGCTCTTTCCCTGAAACTTTTTTCAAATCGCTGAAAACCTCAGTAATTTTCCCTTTTCTGCCAAGATATTTTTTGAAAATTTCATCTAAATTTTTCAAATCTTGCGCTTTTTTTATCTCTTCCTCCGCCTCAATTTTGAGTTTTTTTAAATCCATATTTTTCTTTTATTTTTTCTTCAATTTCTTTTAAATTACAGATAAGTCATAAATAAAATATAGCCAAAACGCAATAAAAAAATAACTGCTTATTATAACTATTTTACCCGAAAACCAAAGGAAATACAAGTAAATAAAAGACGCTTTTTTTTAACAGAAAACATGGAATAACTAAAACAAAAAGAGCAGAAATTTTTCTGCACTTTTTAAAATTTACTGTCTCTTTTCATTGTTTTTTCTATTCTTAGTTCTGTTTTATCTTCTAAGACGGAGGAAAGAATCTCTCTTAACGTTCCTTCCTGCCCAAGACAAAGATATTTTTCTTGAGCTTCTCCGAGGAAAAGCTATATCTTCCCACTTCCTTTTTCTTCAAGATGGTTTCCCTGAAAGAGATAAGGTTGTTCTGTGGAAAAGATCTTGAGAGCTTCAATTCCTCTATCAAAAAGATAAAAGAAATACTCGGAACAAGTAGATTAAGAAAGATTTTCTTTTTAATTCAGAAAGAAAAGAAAAAGACCTTTTGCGGAACAGGCAAAAGGTCTTTTAAAATGAGAAACTTTTTAAAGAACTATTAAAAGAACAAATAAGAAGGGCGACAAGGATGCTTTTTCTCCCTATCACACCTTTACGAAGAGTAAAATAAACATGTCACCCTTCAAATAAATTACCGATACCCTTTAATCTTACACATCATCTTGTTGGGAAAACCCAGGCGCGATTTGAGTTGAAATCAGCATCAAACTTCTTGACTGATAAAATCAGTTTTTCGATGCATACAGATACTGAAAACGGGTTTCTCTCGGAGGACCTCTTAACATAGACAACTCCAGGGTTTATCGGTTAAAGTCTGCTCCTCCATCTTTGTTTTTAAAGTACAGTTTTAAAAGCGGAGGATTATTTTAAATATAGCAAAAAACCAGGTCCTGTCAATAATTTAAATTTTAAGCTGTGGATAAATGTTTATATAAAAATTTGGTTTGGTTTAATATCGCAAATTCATAATGTAGTAATCGGCCGGCTTTGGACAATATAGATTTTCCCTCGCTCTATCGCCCACTCAATGTCACAGGGAAAACCGTAATAAGTTTCAATTCTCAGGCACCAAATCTTGTTGACAAATACAGCAAAATATGCTATACTATGTACCGATAGTACTGCAGAATTATGGCAGTATGTCTTGAAACTTGAAAATTTAAAAAATAGTAAGTTTACGTAAACGCAAGCCCAAATCCAGTAAGGAGGTATCGCCATGGCGGAGAAAGAGTTGTTTAAAGACCAACGTGAGGGTCTGGTTACCAAGCTGACAGCCTTTTTCAAAGGCCTGGAAGCCGAGGTGATCGACGATGTGGTGGCAGAAGCCAAAAAACAGGCTGCTGTCGAAATGATTGAGGGACGCCAAAATGAACTGGCCAAGTTGTTCGACGGCCAGATGGAAATCCTGAAATCACGGGGTTGCCCGCAGCGCATCCTGGAAGTATTCCAGGACCAGCACGACACCGTGCTATCCAAAGCGGCCAAGATGGAAATCCCAAAAGATCACATTCCGTTTGTGCCGGTGATTCCGCGAACCTATATGGGCATCTACGGACTCATACACATGGTCCGCAACGAGGATAAAGTAGGCTACACCTCCCTCGATCCAAACGAGATCACCGACAAAGTGGAAACTCCGAAGATACCCTATTTCATCTACGACGTGGAAGACGGTATGCTTGGCAAATCACCCAAGAAGGCAGAACAGCTCATCGCAGAACAAAAGCGTTCCTGTCTGACGATTGACGAAAGCATCGCCTTATGCGTCCACACGAACGTGCTCTCAGAGCATTACGTAGATTGCACGGGTTCCCGCTACGGGAGGGCCGACCTGGTGCCGAGCATCTACCTTAATGACGACCGGCCAGAAATCGGCTGGGACCACCTCGACTTCCCGGATGACTGGTGGGGTTCCGCCTCGTGCCGTAGTCGGTCTTAGGGACTTGGAATTTTAGACCTCTTGGTCCCTTGATCCTCGTTTCCGCCGAAGGCGGTCCTCTACAAATTTTTGCACGAAAGTACACCCAAAAGGGTAGATCAGAAATGATCTACCCTTCTTTATTTTTAAATACATTCTTTTATTTATATATAATAGTTTTGGGCAAGATTACATAACCCAAAAAATCAATTCCCCGGCAAAAGAGATGGCTAAGAAGGGATTTGGGACAAGGAACGAAAAATTGGTTGGCAAGAAGAATATGAAGCGTTTGTTCATAGAAATTAAACGAGATAATGGATTTTACCAGCCACGCCGATAAATTTTTTATACAGAGCGGATTATACCAAAAAAGAACCATTCTGAAGCTCTGTTTTGAAGTTTTTACTGTTAAAAAATAAAAAAAAATGATGCCTGTGTGGCACCAGTCTTTGATATCGTCCTGCACCTTAATAATTCTAAGATTCGAAGTTGGACATCTAGCGGGGACGACCGGACTTGAACCGGCAACCTTCGCTGTGACAGAGCGATGATCTAACCAATTGATCTACGTCCCCAAAA
>CAYQUV010000003.1:17179-42945 GCA_964421005.1 uncultured Candidatus Saccharibacteria bacterium | reverse complement strand
AATATAAGACGAGGTACTCCTCTAAAATGGAATTTAATTTCATGAAAGTTAGTATTATTATTCCTGTTTTTAATGCTCAAGATTCTATTGAAAAAGCCGTTGAAAGTGCTTTAAATCAAAATTTTCCAAAAGAAGATTTTGAAGTGATTGTAGTCAATGATGGCTCAACCGATGATACTTTAAAAATTTTAGAATTTTACAAAGACAAAATAAAATTGATAAATCAAAGAAACCAGGGAGCAGTTAGGGCGGCCAATAATGGCTTTAGAAGGGCTCAAGGTGATTATCTTATAAAATTAGATGCTGACGATTATTTTACCGAAGATATTTTGAAAAAAATGAGCGAGATTTTAGATAAAAAACCAGAAATAGATTTTGTTTATTCTGATTATTACGAGAAAATGGAAGAGGGAGAAATAAAGATTATTTCCACCGGAGATAATATTTTCAATACCGTAGCTGGGGGAGTGATGTATCGGAGAAATAAATTAGCTGAACAGGGATTTTACAGAGAGGATATTGGATTTCCCGAATACGATTTGTTGTTGAAAACCCAGGGAAAATGGCAGGGTTATCATATTGCCGAACCTCTTTTCTACTATATCAGGCATAAAGATAGTTTAACTGGAAACAAAGAATGGGTTAAAAGGGCCATAGGAGAGCTTAAAAAAATCCATCCCCAGAAGCAAAGAGAAATAGACAAAATCAGAGAGTATTGAAAATTGTAGTAGGTTTTATAATTTTTATAAATTATGAAAATAATATTTTATGGCGGAAAACAAGCAGGGATGATAGCACTTTTGACATTACTTGCTCTCGGGAAAGAAATTGTTTGTGTTATTCCGGTTGATGAAATAGTTGAGAAAATTGCTAGAAAATTTAGACTGAACGTCAAAAAAGTCAAAGATATAAATAATGAGGAGTTTGTTAATTATTTGCATAGTTTGAAACCGAATTTATTTATTTGCTGTCACGGCAGGCAGATATTAAAAAAAGAAATACTTTCTATTGGCTGTCTTAATTTACATCCTTGTTTATACAAATACAAAGGCAAAGAGCCAATAAAACGGCTTTTGGCTGATAAAGAAAAAAAAGCCTCGGTTGGTGTCCACTGGATGACAGAGAATGTAGATGAAGGCCCGGTAGTGGTTGAAAAATTCTTAGAGATTAAAGGAAAAACCGAAATAGAAGTTTACAATGAGTTATATCCGGTATATTCAGAGGTTTTAATAGAGGTGTTAGAAAAAATAAAAAATCAATAGTTTTATTAAATAATTTTATGGAAAAACTTGCTTTATTCGGCGGAAAACCAATCTTAAAGAAAAAATTGTCTCCCTATAATTCCATTGGAAAAGAAGAGGAAAAAGCAGCCATTAAAGCAATAAAAGAGAAAGTTCTTTCCTGTTTTGTTGGCAGGGCAGGGGAGTATTTTTTAGGAGGCAAATACGTCAGGGAATTGGAAAAAAGGTTTTCTAAATACTTTAAAGTTAAATATGCCGTCAGCTTCAATTCCGCTTCAACAGCACTCCAGGCAGCCGTTGGAGCTTTAGGAATAGGGCCTGGAGATGAAGTAATAACAACCCCTTATACGATGTCAGCCACTGCTTCAGCGGTTCTCAGTAATAACGCAGTGCCTGTTTTTGCTGATATTGAAGAAGATAATTTTTGCCTTGACCCCGAAAGTATTAAAAAGAATATTACCAAAAATACCAAAGCGATTTTGGTTGTTAATCTTTTTGGCGGTTCGGCTGATTACAATCCTATTTTAAAAATAGCCAGAAAGCATAGATTAAAGATTATTGAAGATAATGCCCAGGCTCCGGGAGCAACTTATAAAGGGAAGTTAACCGGAACAATCGGTGATATCAGTATTTTCAGTTTGAACAGCAATAAAGTTATCCATTGTGGAGAAGGAGGAGTTTTGATGACTAATAACAAAAAATATGCTTTCCGTGCTCAGTTAATTAGAAATCATGGTGAGATGGTTATTGATGATTTATATCAAGAGAAAAAAAATTATGAGCCAATCTTAGGCAATAATTATCGTTTAACTGAAATTCAAGCCGCAATTGCTATTGAACAATTTAAGAAATTAAACAGATTAAATAAAGAAAGGATAATTTTAGCTGATTATTTAACCAAAAAATTAAGAGATTTTAACTGGTTAATTCCGCCAAAAGTAATTAAGAACAGTTGTCATGTCTATTTTCTTTACCCTTTCAGATTTTTGAATGAAAAAATCGGTATAAAAAGAAATACCTTTTCTCGGGCTATGGCGGCGGAGGGATTTACTCTGGGGGAAGGTTATCAAAAACCGCTTTATTTATTGCCTCTTTACCAGAAAAAAGAAATTTATCCTCGCTCTCACTTTCCTTTCTTTTCTAGAGAGTATCCTCATAATGTTAGTTACAAAAGAGGCATCTGTCCGATTTGCGAGAGAATGTATGAAAAAGAATTATTAGTTACTACCATTTATCAACCTCCAAAAACTAAGAAAGATATTGATTTATTTGTTAGAGCCATTGAAAAAATTGAAAAAAATATTGAAGAACTTAAAAGATATGAAAAAAGAAAAGGAAAATAAAAAAAAGAGATTAAAGATTGTTGCTTGTATTCAGGCAAGGATGGGTTCAACTCGCTTAAAAAATAAAGTTCTCCAGAAAATATCTGGTAAGACATTAATCGAGCATATTTTTATTCGGCTTAAAACAGCTAAAGAAATTGATGAAATAGTCTTAGCAACATCAATCAAAAAAGAAAACGATATCTTAGTGGAACATGCCAAAAATATTGGTCTTCCTTATTATAGAGGAAGCGAACAAGATTTGGTTTCTCGCTTTTATGAAATAGCTCAAGAATTTAAAGCTGATGCCTTAGTTAGAATTACAGGTGATTGTCCTTTAGTTGATCCAAAATTGGTTGATAGGATGATAAGGATTTATCGAAGAAATTATAAGAAGATTGATTTTTTGACTAATAATTTTCCTCCGACCTTTCCTGATGGTTTAGATGCTGAAATTCTATCAGCCTCAGTTTTAAAAAGATTAGACAATAAAATTAAAGATCCTTTGTATCGAGAATGGGTGACGTGTTATATTATGGAAAGACCCAGAGAATTCAGAATTTATAATCTAAAAAATTCAACAGATTTGTCTTCAATGCGTTGGACGGTTGATTATGCTGAGGATTTGGTTTTTGTCAGAAAAATTTTCAAAGCGTTGGAAAAGAAAAAAAGAATTTTCACTATGGATGATATTCTTCTTTTCCTCAAAAAAAATCCTCAGATATTAAAAATAAATGCCAGAAAGTCAGATATGATTATTGTCAAAGGTATTCGTAGCGGGGTTTACCAAAAGTTAAAGAAAAATAAAAATATATGACTTCAGCTTATTTTTTAAAAGGAGAGAAAGTTTTTTTGAGGCAAATTGAAGTAGAGGAAATACCAGAAATTGCCAAACTTTTCAGTAGATGGATTAACGATGAGATTGTTACTTATTTTATGTTTACCGGGCAGAAACCGCAGAACAGCGAGCAGATTGCCGGTCAGCTAAGAAAAGAATTAAAAGAAGAAAACAATGTGATATTTTTGGTTATTGATTTGAAAAGCAAGAAACCCGTTGGTTATGCTGGTTTATATGATATTAATTTTACTGCCAGGAAAGCCGAATTCAGAGTTTTGATTGGCGAAAAAGATTTCTGGGGCAAGGGTTATGGAACAGAAATTACGGAATTGGTTACCTATTATGGTTTTGACAGACTGAATCTTAACCGAATCTATTTGGGTTATACCGCAGACAACCAGTCTGCCGGAAAAGCTTATGAAAGAGCAGGCTATAAATACGAAGGAACTTTAAAAGAAGATATTTACCGCAACAGCCGATATTATGATTCTATTAGAATGGCTATTTTGAGGGAGGACTATTATCAAAAATTTTACAAGCAACACTCAAAGCGTTTTAAACAGGAATTTTCCAAGAAATAAAATGAAAAAGAAAAAATACAAAGCAGTAGTAATTGGCTGCGGTAAAATTGGGGTTGAAGAAAGAAATTATCGAAAAGAAATTAAGCCGGCTACCCATGCTGCTGCTTTTAGAAATCATCCTAAAATTGAATTAGTGGGATTAGCAGATATCAACCTGGAAAGATTAAAAATTGCCTCTCGGTATTTCCCCGGGGTTCCTTTATTTAATTCGACTGAAAAAATGTTGAGGATTAAAAAACCAGATATTGTTTCCATTGCTACTCACTCTGATTCTCATTTAGAATTGGTTAAACTTTCTCTTAAATATAAGCCAAGAGCAATAGTTTGTGAAAAACCGATTGCTGAAACTTTAAAAGAGGCAAAGGAAATGATTAAAGTTTGTAAAAATTCAAAGATTCTTTTATTTATTAATCATACTCGGCGATTTGACCCTCTTTTTAGATTGTTTCAGGAGAAAATTAAAAAGAATCAATTTGGAAAAATTGTCCAAGCAACTGGTTATTATTATAACGGACTTTTTAACAATGGTACTCATTTAGTTGATATTTTAAGGTTTTTTCTGGGAGATATTGACTGGGTATTGGGGGTGGAAAATAAATTAACCAGAAACCCTTATTTAAAAAAAGACCTCAACATTGATGGCCTTTTACATTTTAAATCAGGCACTGTTGTTTTTTTACAATCTTTGCCAGCAAATTACGGGTTTTTCGAATTCTATTTTTTAGGAACACGAGGGGGAGTTTTTTTTAGAAATCTTGGTTATCAAATAGAACAAAGAAGATTAGTTAAGAATAAATATTATAAGAACTATTATCAGTTTTCCAAGACTGAATTTTATGGCAGAGTAAGAAGTTACATGAAGTCAATGGCAGAACATGTTGTTGATTGTCTGGATGGAAAAGATAGTCCTGTCAGCAGAGGTGAAGATGGATTGGTTGCTCTTCGTATACTTTTTGCTTTGAAAGAGAGCGCGAAAAATAAGGGAAAATTGATTAAATTGAAATAATCGGAAAATATGGAAGAAAAAAAATTAAAAATTTGTCTGTTTCTTCAGAGAAGGTTTGCCTTCTGGGGGCATGCTTTGGCAATTGAGTTGAAAAAGATGGGTTTTAATCGATTTTGCTGTTACACGCTCCCTTTGTGGTCGGCTGAATTTTTAAGAAAACAGAAAGATATTGAATATAACCCGTTTTTGGTAGATGAAGAAATAATAAAAAAATATAAAGAAGAGAAAATTGATTTTGAATATTTAAAGAAAATAGAGAAAAAATACGGCATTCCTAATCTTTTGCCATATATTTTTATGGACAGGTACTTAATGATGAGTAAAGGTAAAACTTCTTACGAGCCATCTTTCAGTTACACAGATATGTTAAAGATATTACAAATGAGATTCCGGGCTATTGAAAGGATGTTTGAGGAATTTCAACCGGATGTGGTAGTTTTTTCTGCCATTGCCATAATGCCTTCTTTTATAATGTATCAAGTTGCTAAAAAAAAGGGAATTAAAGTGGTTCAAATACTAAATTCCAGAGTTAAAAACAGAATTACTGTTACCGAGAATATAAATGAATATACTTCAATATTTGAGCTTTATAAAAAGATTAACCGTGGTTTAGTAAAAAGCAAATATAAAAAAGAAGCCCTGGATTTCCTTCGAAAATTCCAGCAAAATCCTACTAAAATATATAGAACTCGGGAAATTAAACGAGCGAAATTTTTGCCTCTCAGAATATACAAAACGTTAAAGTCAGCAATTTCATATATTGTTAGTTACTACACAACATACAGAAAGAACGATTACATGGTGGATAGTCCGGTAGATTATTTCAGGCAAAAATTAAGAAGAATTTTTAATATTATTCTAGGATATAAAACTTTATTTGAAAATCCGGACCCGAATGACAGTTATGTTTTTTACCCTTTACATTTTGAACCCGAAGCAGCAACTCTTGTTCATGGTTTATATTATATTAATCAAATTAATTTGATTCGGAATATTGCTCTTTCTCTTCCTATAAATTATAAACTTTATGTTAAAGAGCATCCCTTTATGCTTCATAAAAGAAAGCGCTCTTATTATAAAAAGATTAAAAGAATTCCCAATGTTTGTTTAATAGATGCCAAAGTCTCTTCGGCCGATTTAATAAAGAATTCTCAACTTGTAACAACTATTACCGGAACTGCCGGTTGGGAAGCATTATTGCTTGGAAAACCAGTAATAACTTTTGGCAATGTGTTTTATAATATTTTTTCATCTGTTAAACGTTGTCAGAATATTGAAGAACTGTCGTCTCTTATCCAAGATTGTTTAGATAATTTCAAGTATAATGAAGAGGAAATAATAAATTATCTTTCTGCTGTATTTGAAGAATCAATAGAATTAGATTTAATTAATATATGGTATTTTGAGACAATTGAAGATATTATAAGAAAAAGACTGCTTAATAAACTGGCAGAGTTTATCTATAAAAAGATTACAAATAGCGAAGCATAAAGAAAATAAATACAGTGCTGATAAAACGGTGTATCACAAGCCCGACCACAAGCCCCATTAGTCCAAAGTAATAGAGGGATATAAAAATAATTAATATTTTTGTTAAATCTCCGAATATGCTATAGGTATAGATTATTTTTGTTTTTGCTTTAGCCCAGAAAATTACCTCAGGCACTGCGGTGATCATTCCTAATAAAGCCAGGGAATAAATTCTTGAGTAAACAACAGAATCTATATAATTTGGGAAAAATATCTTAAAAATTAAACCGGCAAAAAGTAGATAAAGAATTACACCTGTAGTTAGGAAAATTCCCATTCTTATCGTTTTAGAAAGCACAGTTTTTTTAAGTTCTTTGCTGTTCCGGACTGAAAACTTCGGTAATGCTAAGTGTTCAATATATTTGGCTAAAGTTTTAATCTGATTTGGCACTAAAATAGCGAATGAATAAACGGCAAGTTCAACAGCTCCTAAGAAATGAAAAACTAAAATCTGGTCAATGTGAGTTGCGATCTGTCCCAGAACAGCGATTAAACTTAAATGTTTGCCGTAGGTTACAGCTTCGGGGTCAATGTTTTTGTTTGGGGGTATTTTTTTCAAGACAGAAAGATAAAAAAGGATGTGTAAAACAGCCCGAGAAACAAAATAAACCAAGATAAGATAGACGACGTTTTTTGTCAGAAAAATAGCTATTGCGGTAGCCAAAGCCGCCAAAAAATTGCTAGCGAGGTTATATTTAGCTTGAAGACCAAACCGTTTTTTCCCGGCGAGATAATCGCCGTGAACAGTAAAACTGTTTACAAAAGGTGATAAGATTCCGACAATTAAAAAAGAAATTGATAAAATCTGATTTCCTCGCCACCCATAATAGAAAGCCAGGAAGAACCCAGATATTGCCGCTAGAGTACTCCACTTCAATTTAGTTTTTAAAGCCAATTTTACCGTTCCCTCAAAGTTTCTGGCAACGCTTCTGGTGATGGCAGTTGACATTCCCGGTAAAGAGAAAATAATTAGAAAACCGGCAATGGAAATGATAAATTTATACTGACCGTATATTTCCTTGGGAACAAATCTTGCCCAGAGCATTGCCAATAGTAAAGCGGTAATTGTGCCGCCAATTTGCTTGAAAATCAACCAAAATCCGCCTTTTGCCAAATAAACATTATCGGTTTTAGTGTATTTTTCAGTTTTTCTTAGTATTTTGTATACTTTTTTCCGTAAATAATTAAACATAAAAAATGAATGAATAATTAATCAGAGAGAAGCAATTATATTCTCTCTTAATAAATAATTACTTCGCTCGGTCGAAATCGAAAAATAAATTTTTCATTTCTTCCTCGCTTGTAATTATTAAGTAATTTTATCAGAATTTTGGATTTTTACAATGAAGATTTTTTACCTAATAACTAAATCTACGGTCGGTGGAGTTCAAACTCATATTTATCAATTAAGCCGGCATTTTGCGAGAGAAGGCAATATTGTTGCTGTGATGAGTTGTCCGGGAGGATGGCTGGAGAAGGCAGTGAAAGAGATGGGAGTGAAATTTTATCCCAACGTTTATCTAGCGAACACGGTAAATATTTTTAAATTGTTTAAAGCAATGAAAGAAATTAAGAAAGCCATCCGGGATTTTGAGCCAGATTTGGTAAGTTGCCACAGCACCGTGGCCGGGGTTTTGGGCAGAATGGCAATTAGAAAGAGAATTCCTACAGTTTTTACTGCCCATGGCTGGGGATTTTCTCCCGGCGTTCCTTTTTGGAGAAAGTATCTGATTCTGCTTGCTGAAAAAATTGTCTCCCGGTTTTCCCATAAGATAATTTGCGTCTCTTACTTTGACAAAAGTTTAGCCTTGAAACACAAAATTGCTCCAGAAGGAAAATTAGAGGTTATTCACAATGGTGTTGAACTACAAAATCTTGATTTTAAGGAAAAAGCCATAAAATATCCTTTAAAAATTGTTTTTGTCGGCAGGCTGGGAAGACAAAAAGACCCGATACTTTTGCTTCGCGCGTTTAATAATCTGTCTCCCGAATTAAAAAACAAAACACTGGTTTCTATTATAGGAGATGGTCCAAAAAGAAAAAAATTGGAAAACTTTATTAAAGAAAATAAATTAGAAGACAGGGTTGTTCTCACGGGTGATTTAAAGAGAGAGAAAATATTTGAGATTTTTAGAAATTCGGATATTTTTGTTTTAACTTCAAACTGGGAAGGATTTCCTCGGTCAATCCTGGAAGCAATGAGTTTTGGTTTGGCTGTGATTGCTACTAATGTTGGGGGAGTGAAAGAAGCAATTAGCAGCGGGGATTACGGCCAGGATTACAATCAAGATTACGGGCAGGATTGCGGGATTTTAATAAGAAAAGGGAGTAAAAAGGAATTAGAAAACGCTCTGGAGAAACTTTTGAAAAATCCTCAATTGATTCAAAAAATGGGAGAGAAAGCCAGAGAAAGAGTAAGAGATAATTTTTCTTTGGAGGAGATGTTTGAGAAAACAGAAAAAGTTTACAAAGAGATTTTACCCTTTTAACAAAGAAACTTTATCCTTTTGACAAAGATATTTTGTTTTTTAACCCGGATTTTTAAAGAATAATTGAAAGGTTTTGAGTAGAATTCCAAGGTCTAAAAAGAGAGACCTGTTTTTTATATAATAAAGGTCATATTGGAATTTCTCGAGAGAATCCATAACGCTTCTTGCATACCTAAATTTTATTTGGGCCCAGCCGGTAAATCCGGGTTTGATGATATGGCGCAGGTGATAATGAGGGATTTCTTTTTCTAATTTTCTGACAAACTCTGGTCGCTCCGGTCTAGGACCAACCAAAGAAATATCTCCTTTCAGAATATTGAGCATCTGGGGAATTTCGTCTAAATGACTTCTTCTTAAAAATCTGCCTGTTTTTGTTACTCTCGGGTCATCTTTTTCTGCCCAACGGGGTTTGCCCTTCTTTTCTGAATTTGGTTTCATTGAACGGAATTTCCAAAGTAAAAAAGTTTTCTTGTTTTTGCCAACTCTTTCCTGTTTGTAAAAAACAGGACCTTTGTCTTCCAGTTTGATTAAAATAGAAAATATTAACCAAAGAGGAAGAGTTAAAATTATTATAATAATTGCCAAAACGATATCTTCAATTCTTTTTATGTTATCGTAAATCTTTTTTTCATCTTCTCTTAAATTTCTTAAGAACCAACTTTGATTTAAAAAACCAATGGGAATCTTATGAAGTAACAATTCATAAGCTTGAGATAGTTCCATAAGATTTATTTTTAAAGGTAAACATTTGTAAAGCTCTTTTATCAGTTTCGGCTGTGAAGTTATATCTTTGGCTATTATCAAAGAATCAATTTTTTTGCCCTTAAGTTGAGGGAAAAAAGGTTTTTTAGGGTCTATAAACTTAACAACTTTATAACCAAAATGAGGGTTGGATTCGATTTCTTTGGCTAAAGTTTTAACTAAGGGATTTTTTCCCAAAAAAGCAATGTTTTTGATGTAGAAAGAAGAAAATATATAATAAAAACACCTTCGCCAGATAGAAATTAACACAGCAAAGATTACAATATTTATTAAAAGATTGACTTTTGGAGTGATGCCGAAGAAGGGGATTATATAAAAGAAGGCTATTCCCAAACCCAAACAAACCAGAAAACATTGACCTGTTCTTGCTAAAAACTCAAATTTTGGTCTGATTAAATTTAGGTCGTAGAGTCCGAAAATGTAAAAAAGAATGAACCAAAAAAAATACAGAAGAGTAAACGGAAAAAGGTGCTGCCAAAAAATCTGCCAGCTGAAATTTCCCCAGAAACCGAAAACAATTGTTAAAAACAAAGCCAGATAACCCGAAACTAAATCTCCAAAAAACAAAACTGTTTGTCTTAATGTCTTGACCATATTAACTGATTATTATTCAATATTAACTAATTATTATTCAATTTGGGCAAGAAATCAACCTTAGATGATTAATCTTAATAGCAACAGATATTCAAAGTTTCGGCTTTGAGTGGCTATTAAATGATTTGATTATTTTTATTTTTTTTATTAAAATAATCTAATAAGTAAAAATAAATATAATTTAATGGGTAAAAAATCGAGAAAAAAAAGAGAAAACAGGGAAAGTCGCTACCAGAGAGAAGGGGAAATAAAAGGCAAAGATAATTTCACTGGAGAAGGGAAACCGTTTTTATTTTATTTTATTATATTCATGGTTTCTTTGACTTTATTTACCCCCTTGATTTTTAATGGTAATTTTTATTTTCCTTTTGTCGGGCCAAAAAGTTTATTTTTTATGGCCGGTGTTGAAATTGTCTTTTTTGCTTGGTTAATTTTGCTTCTCAAATATAAAAAGTACCGGCCTAAACTGAATACAATTCTTTTTGCTTTAAGTTTATTTTTAGTGGTTTTGATATTGAGTTCAGTTCTTGGAATTGATTTTTCCAGGTCTTTTTGGTCCAAATTTGAAAGAATGACCGGCCTTTTGATGTGGTTTCATATTTTTGCTTTCTTTCTGGTGGTATCTTCCACTTTTCGAATTGTTTCCAACTGGGAGAAAATTTTTGCCGTTTCAGTTTTTGTGGCAATTATAACAAGCGTGATGGCTATTCTGGAACTGGCTGGAGTTGAGAGTTTTAAATTTTCTGTCCGGGCAGGAGCAACATTGGGTAATACTTCATTTCTTGGAACTTATCTTTTATTCAATGTTTTTTTGGCCGGCTGGCTTTTTTTCCAAAAAAGAAATCGGGGCTGGAGAGTTTATTCTTTAACCGGAGCATTTCTGATGATTCTGGCAATGGGTTTAGCCGGAGCCAGAGCGGCTACCATTTCAACTTTTGGAGGGATAGGTTTAATACTTTTGCTCTGGCTGAGTTTCAAAGCATATCACAGAAAGATGAGAATATTTGGCAAAGTTCTCTTAATAATATCTTCTATAGCTGTTTTGGTAAGCGTGATTTTGCTTTTTGTTCCCGGTAGTTTTGTCCGGGATATATTCCTCAGATTAACAACCCCCTCCCGGTTTTTGAACTGGGAGATGGCCCAAAAAGCTTTTCTTGAAAGGCCTCTTCTTGGCTGGGGCCCGGAAAACTATACTTTAATTTTTACTAAATACTTTAACCCGTCTCTTTTTGTTGAGGGCGGTGAAATATGGTTTGACAGAACCCACAATATTGTTTTTGACACCTTGGCAACAGTGGGTGTTTTAGGTTTTATCAGTTATCTTTTATTGTTTGTCAGTTTTTTCTATATTTTATGGAGGAAATATTTTAAAGAAAAATTGATTGATTTCTGGACATTTTCAATTTTTACAGCAATTCCGATAAGTTATTTTATCCAAAATCTGACCGTTTTTGATATGGTTACGAGTTTAATGATGTTTTGTTTAGTGTTAGGATTCGGCGGCTTTTTGGCAGGATTGGGAAAAGAAAAAGAGATAAGAAGCGAATATAGCACAAAATACCAATGGTTAGCAGTTCCTTTGATTTTCGTTTTTCTTTTTACTTTCTTTAATTTTGTTATCCAGCCTGCCAGAGCGGATAATTTTGTAATTAAGGCTTTGAGAATCCCCGAAAAAAGACTTGAGTTCTATAAAAAATCTCTTAAAGTTTCTCCCATGGGAAAATATCAGATAAGAGAGTTTTTTGGCCAAAATGCTTATACTTCCGTAAGAAACAATATAGAAGAGATTAAAAAAAATGAAGAATTAAAAGAAAATGTTAAAAAAGAATTGGCTTTTTTAACAGAAGAACTGGAAAAAACTATGAAGGAATCTCCTCTGGATTATCGCTCGGCTCTCCGATTGACTCATCTTTACACCGTTTATTATCTGCTTGATGAGAATAAAGTTTCTTCAGCCGAAAAATGGGCAGATAGATTGTTGGTTCTTTCTCCGACTAACCAGCAGAGTTATTGGGTTTCAGCTCAGGTTAAAGTTTTCCAAAATGATTTCGAGACTGCTTTAGAATTGGCCCAAAAAGCAATTGATCTGGAACCGAGACATTTTCAATCTCACAAAATAGCCATCCAGATAGCAAGGACTTCCGGCGATTCAGAAAAAGCAAAGGAGCTGGCTCAAAAGGCGGTTGAAATAAATCCTGATTGGCAGGAAGAATTTAAAGATATTTTAGGGTTGAATTAAAAGATTAAATTGTTTATTTTATTATATTCGACTGAAAGGAGAATATCCGATAAGGTATATTTTAGTATAAAATTATATTAAATATAAAATGTCAAAAAATTTAAAAACATTTATTTTGATAGTTATCCTTGCTGGTTTTTCTTTTCTGAGTTATCGGATAGGATTTTTTCTGGGGCAAGAAAGTATTCTCCATCAGCCGCCCTCCCAGATAATCAATACAGAAAAGCCCGAAGAAATTGAAGAAGAGATTGATTTTTCTGTTTTTTGGGAGGCATGGAGAAAATTGGAAAGAGAGTTTTTAAAAAAGGAAAAAATTGACTATCAGGAGATGCTCTACGGAGCTATAAGGGGGATGGTCGAAAGTTTAGGAGACCCTTATACTACTTTTTTTACTCCCAAAGAGACTGACGAACTTAATGAGGAACTTTCCGGAAAATATCAAGGAGTAGGGATGGAAATCGCCATCAGAGACGATAAAGTTACTGTTATTAGCCCTCTTGAAGGAACTCCTGCCCAAAAAGCAGGGTTAAAACCCGGTGATAAGATTTTAAAAGTTGATGAAACTTCCTGCCATAATCTCTCTTTGGAGGAAGTGGTAAAATTAATAAGAGGACCGGAAAATACCGAAGTTACTCTCTTGGTTGAGAGAGAAAGTTGGTCTGCTCCCAAAGAAATAACTTTAAAGAGAACCGTAATTAAAATTCCGACCTTGAAATTGGAATTTAAGACAACTGACGGACAACAAATTGCTCTGCTTAAGATTTATCAATTTAACAGAATTCTTCCTCAGGAGATGGAAAAAGCATCTTTGGAAATTTTAAACTCTCAAGTTGAAAAGATAATTTTGGATTTGAGAAACAACCCCGGCGGGTATTTAGAAGTCGCCCAATATGCCGCCGGCTGGTTTTTAGAAAAAGGAAAGGTGGTTGTCTGGCAGGATATCGGGGAAGGAAAAGAGAGAAAAGTTTATAAGTCTGAAGGTCCTTCTACTTTTTCTCAATATCCAATTGTTGTTTTAATAAATGAAGGGACTGCCTCGGGGGCCGAGATTTTAGCAGGTGCTTTAAGAGATGTAAGAGGGGTGAAATTAATTGGAAAAAAGTCTTTTGGCAAAGGTTCTGTTCAGGAACAGATTTCTCTTCAAGATAACTCTTCTTTGAAAGTGACTATAGCCGAATGGTTGACTCCCAATGGTGATTGTATTAATGAAAAAGGATTAAACCCGGATATTGAAGTTGAATTAACGGAAGAAGACTGGGAAGAAGAAAGAGATCCACAGTTAAACAAAGCTCTGGAAATAATTAAAGATTTGTGAAATAATATAGAGTAAGCAATAAATTATGAAAGTAATCCTTTTAAAAGATATTGAGAAGTTGGGGAAAAAATATGAAATAAAAGAAGTGGCTGCAGGTTTTGCCAGGAATTATTTAATTCCCCGAAGATTGGCTAAAATTGCCGACGAAAAAGCCATAGAGTGGGCAAAACGGAAAATGGAGGAAAAAATTAAAAAGGCGGAAGAGGAACTCAAAAAAATAGGCGATTTAGCTTCTCAGATTGACGGCCTTGAGGTTGAAACCAAAGTTAAAGTAGGCGATAAGGGTCAGTTCTTTGAGAAAGTGACTCCTCAGAAAATCTCCAAAACTTTAAAAGAAATGGGTTATAACATTGATAAATCCCAAATTGAACTTGCCCAAAGCATCGGTGAGTTGGGAGAATTTCCGGTCAAGATAAAATTTGACCACAATTTAGAAGCGGAAATAAAAGTGATAGTAACAGAGGAGAAATAATCGGTTTAAGATGTTAGTTTTGGCGGATTGAACTAAATAAAGAATTTTTGCCTTTTGCAAATTTTTTTTATATGTTATTTTATCATAAATATAACCAAGAAGATAAAGTATTTAAAAACATCTATTAAAATATAAATATTTATGGCTCGCTATATTTTTATTTCAGGTGGGGTAATGTCCGGTATCGGCAAAGGGGTTACAACTGCCTCTATCGGTAGGATATTAATTAGTAAGGGATTCAAAGTTCAAGCGATAAAAATTGACCCTTATATAAATGTTGATGCAGGGACAATGAATCCGGTTGAGCATGGAGAAGTTTTTGTTACCGATGATGGAATTGAATGCGACCAGGATATTGGCAATTACGAAAGATTTTTAGACGAGGACTTGGGAACCGACAATTATATGACCACCGGCAAAATTTATCAGACAGTTATTGAAAAAGAAAGAAATTTACAATATCAAGGGAAATGTGTTGAAGTGGTTCCTCATATACCGGAAGAAGTAATCAGAAGAATAAAGAAACTTGAAAGAAAAACCGGAGCTGATTTTATTCTTATTGAAATTGGGGGAACGGTGGGAGAATATCAGAATCTTTTATTCTTAGAAGCAGCAAGAATGCTTAAATTACGATATCCAAAAGATGTCGTTTTTATTTTGGTCAGTTTCTTGCCGATTCCGAAAATGATTGGCGAAATGAAAACAAAACCGACACAGTATGCGGTAAGATCGCTTAATATGGCAGGGATTCAGCCCGATATTATAGTTGCAAGATCTCAAGTGCCTCTTGATAAACCGAGAAAACGGAAGATTTCAATTTTTTGTAATGTCTCGGAAAAAGATGTTATTTCTGCCCCCGATATAAAATCTATTTATGAAATACCGGTTAATTTTGAAAAAGATAGTTTGGGTAATCAGATTTTAGATAAATTCGGATTGAGGGGAAGAAAAAGCGATTTAAAGAAATGGGAGAAACTTTCTCGCGTTATTCAAAACCCAAAAAGAAAAGTGAAAATAGGGATAGTTGGCAAGTACTTTAAAACAGGGGATTTTACATTAATGGATTCCTATATTTCTATTATTGAAGCTATAAAACACGCAAGTTATAGCTTTGACGCCAATCCTGAAATTGTCTGGCTCGATGCTGAAGATTACGAAATTTCCCACACTAATCTTAAAAATCTTAATCAATTCGACGGAGTAATTGTGCCCGGTGGTTTCGGGAGTAGGGGAGTAGAAGGGAAAATAGCAGCCATTGAATATTTAAGAGTTAACAAAATTCCTTTTTTGGGGCTTTGTTTAGGGATGCAGCTTAGTGTAATTGAATTTGCCAGAAATGTTTGCGGATTAAAAGGCGCTTGCTCAACCGAATTTCTCGAATCTCCTGACAATTCTTTATCTAAGGGCACTAAGGGCACAAAAAATAGAAAATGTCAAGTTCCAGTGATTGATGTTATGCCGGACCAAAAAGAAAAGATAAATCAAAGAAATTACGGCGGAACAATGAGACTGGGTTCTTATAATTGTAAATTGATTCCTGGAACAAGGAGCCGCGAAGCTTATGGCAAATCTTTAATTTCCGAGCGTCACCGCCATCGTTACGAAGTGAACAATCAGTTTAGGGAAATACTAAAGAAGAAAGGTTTGATAATAGCCGGAGTTAACCCTGAAAGGGATTTGGTAGAGATTGTTGAAATAAAAAAACATCCATTTTTTGTGGGTGTTCAATTTCATCCAGAATTTAAATCAAGGCCATTAAGACCTCATCCATTATTCAGAGAATTTATTAAAAGTTGTTTAAAAATAAACAGATTATAATACTTCCACTACTTTTACTAATCTTTGATTGCCTGTAAAATTTCTTTTTCTTTTTGTTTTAAATTTAACTTTACCTTGCTTTAGGGCAAAAAGAGTAAAATCTTTACCGCAACCAACGTTTTTTCCAGGCAAAAATTTCATCCCTCTTTGACGGATTATTATCATTCCCGGTTTGACTGTTTCGCCATCGGAAGCTTTAACTCCAAGATATTTTGGCAGAGAATCTCTGCCCAATTTTGTTGCTCCTTTTGATTTTGTTTTAGCCATAAATTAATATATTTTATATGTTATCAGATCTCAAAAATTTTTTCAAGTCCCACTTAAATGATATTTTACTGCTTTTAATAGTTTTTCTTCTGTGTCTTTTGAGTTTCGGGGTGGGGATGCTGTTTCAATATCATTTTCAAAAGCCTCCCTTAGAGATTGAGAATATATCTGAATGATCTAACTGTAAACTATTCTTCTAACTCTTTATCGCTGTGGAATTTACGATGAATATCTTTTAATCTTTTGGAAATAACGTGAGTATAAATTTGAGTAGTGGCGATACTTTTGTGACCAAGAAATTCTT
Organism: uncultured Candidatus Saccharibacteria bacterium; assembly: GCA_964421005.1. Classification (GTDB taxonomy): domain Bacteria; phylum Patescibacteriota; class Minisyncoccia; order Minisyncoccales; family CG1-02-41-26; genus CAYQUV01. Next base: position 26,167 of record CAYQUV010000003.1, on the reverse strand, counting down.
GGACGGTTCTCAAATCAACTCCTTTGCTTAAAAGGTCGGTGGCAAAACTGTGCCTTAGAGTGTGGGGAACGGTAAAGATTGGAACTCCGGCCTTTTTAGCATATTTATCAACAATATTCTCAATAGACCTGGTGGTTAGCCGTAATGGGCTATCTTTCGGTCCCTTATAACGGATAAACAAAGCCTTCTCTTTATCTTTTCGTGTTTTAAGGTATTCTCTTAACCAGTTTACGCATCTTTCAGAGAAATACACCGGCCGGGGGCGATTTCCTTTACCGATGATGGTAATTTCTAATTCTTTTGTAGTAGGGGTAATTTTTATTTGTTCTTTGTCTAAATTGGCTAACTCAGCGACCCTCATTCCGGTTGAAAATAAACTCTCTAAAATAACTCGGTCTCTTAAACCAGTTAAAGTTTTGGTGTTAGGTGCTGAAATCAATCTTTTAATTTGCTCTAAATCTAAAAATTTAACTGCTTTTTCTTCGGGTTCTTTTGCTAATTTTATCTTTTCGGCAGGCAGAGACAAGATGTTTCTGTCGGCAAAGAAGTTTAACAAACATCTTAGAACAATAAGGTAACGATTTTGAGTGGTGCGTTTTAAAGGTTCGCCTGTGTTCTTATTAATGCTTCGGGAGAGGAATACTCTGTATTTCCAGATATGTTCGCTTGTTAATTGATGAGGTTTTAAATTTTGAAAATTATTTTTCTTTAACCAGTTCAAAAATTTATTCAACATTCTATGATAAGTTTGTTGTGATTTGTTTCCTAATCCTTTTTCAACCTCTAGATATTCAAGAAAATCAGCCTGGTATTTAATAATTGGTTTTTCGGTCTTTTTTAAAGCCATATTTTGGAGCCATATTAAACTTCCATAAACTATTATTATGCGAAGTATATTCTTATTTAAATATAAGGCCTGTAAACCCTTATGTCAACTCCCCTGTTGTGGAAAAACGCTATATTTATATTATAAATCAACTTTTTTATTTGATTAGCTCTTTTATTAATTGCCAGAACCCCGAGAAAATATTCTTGATTGATTCTCTCATCTCATCTTTTTCTTTTTTAAATTCCTCTTCTATTTCCGATTCTTTCTTTTCATACCAACTTTGAATTTTTGGTAAAATATTCTCTTTCCAGTATTTCGTTATTTTGAGATGAATATCTTTCCATTTTGACAGAACGCCTTTTAGGTTATTTTTTAGAACTTCAATTACTTTTTCGCCTACTTTTTCGCCGGCGTTTATCTCTTTTTCAAACCTTTTTTCTATTTCTTCTGTTATTTCCCCTTCTGTTGATTGGATTCCATTTGTTAGTTCGGTTTCCGGATAAGTTTGAGCAAAAGAAATTTGAATAGGCAAAAGATCAGAAATTCCGAAACAAATTCCGGAAATAATAGAAATAACACTAAATAATACAAATTTGTTCATAAATCAGATTACAAGTTATATTGTAATTTTATGACAGGACTATATAAAGTATAATTTATATAGGAGCGTCACTTATTATAACCTTATAGCTTTCTCATTGCTTCTTTTATTCTCTCTATACTCTTTTCTTTCCCCAGAATCTCTGCTATTTCGAAAGGTCCTGCCGAAGCCTTTTTTCCGCTAAGAGCAACTCTCAAAGGCCACAAAATTTTCCCTCTGTCCCCTTCTCCGATTTGTCCCACTAGGTTTAATATTGAAATTTCTATATTTTTCTTATTCCAATCCGCACTTTTTATTTTACCCAATGTTTTCTTTAATTTGTCAAGAGAATTTTTAATTTCTTTTTCATCCATATTTTTCCATTTTAAAAACTCTTTTGGATAATCCAGTTTTTCCTTAAAAAAGAAATCTGTTAATGTGATAATTTCCGAGAGCTTTTTTAATCTTTCTTGATATAAAGCGACAATGGCTTTCAAATTGTCAAAAGTAATCACTTCTTCTGTTTCTCTTATCTTGAATTTCTGTGTTATTAATTTAGCGTCATAAAATGGTTGAGGGCAAGATGGTTTGGAGGATTCAGAAGATTTAGAAATGAGATCTTTTGATTTTTTGAGAATACCACTTTTCTCGGGGTGTTTTTCTGTGGGCAGATAGGGTTTGATTAATCCTGATTCAATTAAATAAGGCAAGCAAAGTTCGGTTATTTTTTCTTTTGATTTTTGGCGAATATAAAAGCCGTTTAGCCAGTCTAATCTCTGGGAATTGAAAATCGCTCCGGATTTCTGGATTCCTTCTATGGAAAACTCTTGGATTAAAGAGGTAAGAGAGAAAATTTCTCTGTTGGTTCCTGGATTCCAGCCCAAAAAAGCCAGAAAATTAATTATAGCCTCTGGTAAATACCCTTCTTTTTTATATTCCAGGAGAGATTTAACATTATGTCTTTTGCTTAATTTTGCCTTATCGGGACCTAAAATAAGAGGTAAATGGAGATATTTTGGAGGAGTTATTCCTAACGCCTCTGCTATCAAGATTTGCTTTGGTGTGTTTGGAATATGGTCTTCTCCTCGGATAATATGAGTTATCTTCATTTCGAAATCATCAATAACAGAAGCTAAATTATAAAGAGGAGTTTCTTTATTTTTCGCTACAACTATATCTCCGAAGCTGTCAGTGTCATATTCAATTTTTTCTCTCAACAGGTCTTTGAAAACAACTTTTTTTGAAGGAGTTTTAAACCTTAAAACGTAAGGTTTGCCGCTTTTTAAATTCTTTTTAACGTCCTCTTCGCTGAGTGTTCTGCATTTTCCGGAATAGCGAGGCGGCTTGCCAATACTCATTAAATAATTACGGTGAGATTCAAGTTCTTCCGGAGAACAGAAACAATAATAGATTTTTTTCTCTTCCAGAAGTTTTTCAATGTATTTTTTGTAAATTTTCTTTCTTTCTGATTGCCTGTATGGTCCGTAATTGCCGCCGATATCGGGCCCTTCTTGATAATCCAGTTTTAGCCATTTTAATCCTTCTATAATTTCTTTTTCCCATTTCGGTTTTGACCTTTCGGTATCGGTATCTTCGATTCTTAATATAAAAACTCCCTGGTATTTTTTACTGAAGAGAAAATTAAAAAGAGCTGTCCGGGCTACTCCGATATGTAGTGCCCCCGTTGGTGAAGGAGCGATTCTTACCCGAATCTCTCCCGGTCTTATTAATTTGAGATCATCTATCATCAGTTTTATTCTAAATTTATTCTAGAACAATTGTCAATCTTTTTATTTTTCATTCTTTATTGCCTTAAGGTATTCGTTAATATAAGAAGCAATAATTTTTGCTGCTCTGGGGCGAGCAAATCTCAGAGAGTTATTTGCCATATTTTCCAGGATATCCCTTCTTTCAAAAAGATATTTCAGTTTTTCCAGAAAGAAGTGTGGTTTGAAATTCTTTTCTTCAATAACTTCTCCCCCTCCCGTTTCTGAAAAAATATAGGCATTTTTTAATTGGTGGTTCTGAGCGGCATGAGATAAAGGAATTAAGAGGGCAGGTTTGCCGCAGGCTGCTATTTCAAATATACTTCCCGAGCCGGCCCTCGAGACAACCAAATCGCAAGCCCCAAGCGCCTGTTTGAGATGGACTTCTTTTAAAAATGGGAAGGGATGGTAATAATTTTTAAGGCTTTCGTCAAATAAAATTGCTTTTGCTTCGGCTCTTACTCTTTTAAAGTTTGCTTTCCCGGTTTGATGAATTATCTCAAACTTTTTCAATAGATCGGGTAGAATTTCTAGAATTACATCATTGATTTTCTGGGACCCTTGGGAACCGCCTAAAACTAAAATTAAGGGTTTCTTGCCTTCAAGGTTAAATAATTTTTTAGCTTCTTCTTTAGTTCCTCCCAGAATTTCTTCACGGATTGGATTACCGATTAAAACTCTTTTGTCTTTTGGGAAAAAGTCCGTTTTTGGAAAAGAAACAAAAATCTCCATAGAATATTTACTTTCAATTTTTGAAGCGAAGCCGGGAATTGCATCCGATTCATGTAAAAATATGGGGATGTTCAGAATATAAGCGCTGAGTGTGGTAAAAAAAGAACCGTGCCCCCCTTTGCTGAAAACAAGATCAGGGTTTAACCAGAAAAGCCAGAAGAACGCCTGAATAAAACCGATTGGCAATTTTAAAAAATCTGTGAAATTTTTTAGAGAAAAATACCTTCTCAGTTTACCGGTTAATATATTTTTAATAATAACGCCCTCCTGAGCCAATAAATCCAAACCGTATTTATCTTTTGGACCAATGTAATACAATCTTAAATCAGGATGAGAAGATATTTTTTTTAGTTCCCTTGAAATAGCCAAAATAGGAAAGATATGACCTCCGGTGCCGCCACCGGTAAAGACAATTTTCATAAATACGATACTAATTTCCCAATGTGGCTAATCTGCTTTTTGATATAAAGTTTTGATAGATTAATTTTCTTTCAACTTATCAATTGGTTTGGATTAACCTGTTATTGGGAGAATTAGCAAATTATTAAGTTTTTTTTGATATATTGAGTAAAAGTCCGATTGCTATCATTTCTGTTAATAAATGAGAAGAACCATAACTGAAAAAAGGCAATGGAATGCCTGCCAAAGGTAGTATACCAATTATTCCTCCAATGTTAAAGAAGGCTTGAAAAGTGATCCAGGATGTTATCCCTACAGCAAGGAGTTTGAAGAATTCATTGCGAGAGTTTAAACCAATCTTTAATCCCTGCCAGGCAAAGAGCAAAAAAAGTAAGACAAGAAGAGAACATCCCAGAAAACCGAGTTCTTCTCCTATTATAGCAAAAATTGAATCGGTCATCGGCTGGGGTAAAAAGTTAAATTTTTGCTGGCTTAGACCGATGCTGAATCCCTTTCCGATTCCGAACAATCTTCCCGAACCAATAGAAATTAAACACTGTTTCAATTGATAACCTATTCCCATTGGATCAATCTGAGGATTTAAAACAGGTAAAACCCGATATAATCGGTAAGGTTCAAATTTTATTAAGAGAGCAACGATTCCCCCGCTACCCAATACTATCGGGATTGAATGCCACCAAGGAGTAGCGCTTACAAAGTAAACGGAAAGAGAGGCTAAAAAAATTATTATCAGAGTGCTGAGGTCGGGCTGCCAGTTTAAAATAAGCCCTAATATTCCAAGCATTATTATAAAAACAAAAGGAGCCTGCCAGCCGATTCCTTTTGATTTTTTCTTTGTTTTTTCTTTGTTCTTTAATTTTCCCGAAAGCCAGGAGGCAAGATATAGCAAGAAAGTAATTTTTAGAAATTCCGACGGCTGGAACAAGACCGGCCCGATACTCAGCCAGCGTCTTGCTCCCTGGATTTCAACCCCGATTTTCGGCAAAAAAACCAAAATTAAAAGAATCAGATTTATACCAAAGAGATAAAAACTTATTTTTTTAAACTTTTCCAGATTAAGTTTTAAAATAATAAAAACAAGTAAAATACCCGGTAAAAAACCCATCAATAATTGATGAAGAAAATAATGCCAGCTGTTTCCGTATCTTTCCAGAGAAAAATGAAAAGAAACGGTAGCCAAGGTGAACATCCCCCAGATTATTAAAATTGAGATTAAAATCAAAAGAGTTAAATCAGGAGCATTTTTTGGCATAGTATCGGACAAATTTTTTAAATAAATCTCCTCTTTCTTTATAATCTCGGAAAAGATTGAAACTTGGGGAGCCCGGCGAGAGCAAACAAATTTCTCCCCTTTTTGTTTTATCAAAAGCTATTCCCACGGCTTCTTTCATTGAGGAGACAAAAAAAATCTTTGGTATGTCTTTTTCCCGTTTTTTTAATTTCAATATTTCCTGAAAAATTTTTTTGCCGGTGTCCGGAAAAAGAATCAGGTTGTTTATTTTGCTCTCCAATATTTTCCTGGCAAGTTGAGAAAATTCAAACCCTTTGACATCCATTCCTCCTGAAATTAAAGTTTTGACATTATTCCCTAAACCTTCAATTGCCGCCAGAACAGCCTGAGGAACGGTTGCCAGAGAATCGTTGTAGAATTCTATTCCCTTGTATTTCCCCACATACTCTAAACGATGAGGCAGAGGTTTAAACGATTTTATGGCTTTTTTCACAATTGGTCTGGGAATCTTAAAAAGTTTCGCTACTGAAACCGCCGCTGCTATATTTAAGATATTAAAATTTCCTTTTAGGGGGATTTCCTTTCTGGTTAGGATTTTTTCCAGATTTTTTATTTCTTTTTTGCCAAAAGGAATTTTTTTAGCCTTTGATTTTTTGGCTAATTCTCTTAACTCTTTCTGAGTTTTGTTATAAATGAAATAATCATCTTTTTTTTGATACAAAGTTATATTTTCTTTAGCTTTTTTATACTCTTTAAAGTTTTTGTAGTAATCCAGATGAGCAGGATAAAGATTTAAGAAAACAGCGATACGGGGGGATATTTTAAGATTTTCCAGCTGATGAGAAGACATTTCATAAACAAAAATGTCGTCTTTTTTGCTTTTTAATAATGTTTGAAAAACCGGCTTGCCGATGTTGCCGACCAGTTTTACTTTTCTGTTTGCCGTTTTCAGGAGTTGATAAATTAAAGAAGCCGTTGTTCCTTTTCCTTTTGTTCCTGTCACTCCAATAATTGTTCCCCGGCAGTTTTCTAAAAAAATCTCGGTTTGTGAGGTTACTTTTTGGTCCTTTTTTAAAAAAGGCTCTATAACTTTTTTTGGAATGCCCGGAGTTTTTATTATCAGGTTGTAATCTTTAAGATGGTTTAAATAATTTTTGCCAAAATAGAGTTTCAGTTTTTTATCCGACTTCAAAAATTTTTGTATTTTTGGGAGGAAATCTCCAAAATCTTTCTTATCGGCTATGCCCAGAACCTTCCCTTTAAATAATTTTCTTAGAGCTAAATAATTATCCGTTCCCTCTTTGCCGAACCCTAAAATCAGAATGTTTTTATTTTTTAGATTTTCCAGATTCATTTTCTCTTATATTATATTCTCTCATCTTATAAGTTATCATAAATTTTGGTTGAAAGAAAGAAACTTTGAAATAAAAAAGGTTCCTGATTATTCAGGAACCTATTGCTTTTTCTATATCTGATATAAAAAAAGGTTTTTTTAAGAAGCTGTCTGCTCCTGCTTCTAAAGCTTTGTTTTTGTTCTCGTATTCGGCGCTCATAGCGATGATTCGAGTATTTTCGAATGCTTTATTATTCCGGAGCTGACGTATTACCTCTATCCCCGAGATGTCCGGCAACCCGATGTCGCAGAATATAAATTCGGGTTTTTCTTTTACGGCTGTATCCACTCCATCCATGCCTTTTGCTGCTTCAACCACTTCTTCTTTCCTTACCAATTTAAAAACCCTCTTGAGGAGTTTGCGAATCATCTCTTCGTCTTCGATTATCAGGATTTTAGCCATCCTATTCCTCCTTTTTGTTAATTTGCTTTTTTGTATCGGTTGGTTTATATTAAAATAACAAATTTTTCAATTTTTGTCAATAGTTTGAGTCAGGATATCAAAAGAATTTAGAAATTTCAGGTTCTTAGGGAAATAGAAATATCAGGTTTTGGGTCGGTTTTACCCTAATAATCTTATTGCTATACCTATTACTGCTAGGACCATCCCTATAATCCAGAATCGCATTGTGATTTTCTCGGCAGGCCAGCCCTTAGCTTCAAGGTGATGATGGATAGGGGCGGAAATTAATATTTTTTTATTAAATAATTTCTTTGATAAAAGCTGAAGAATGACACTCCCCGATTCCAAAACCAGAATCCCTCCGATAATCGGCAGAACGAGAACGGAATCGGTCAGAAAACTGACCACTGCCAGGGTAGATGTTAAACCGATTATCCCTGTTTCTCCCATATAGAAACGTGCCGGAGGGATGTTAAACCAGAGAAAGCTGAGAATTGTTCCTGTAACAACGGTGCAAAAAGCGGCTAAGTTGTACTGCATATGGGAGAAAGCAATAATACTGAAAGCTGCGAAAATAATAGCGAAGGTGCCACCGGCTAATCCATCCAGTCCGTCAACTACTCCTCCGGACCAGCAAGCCAGAGTTACAAGGATGAACAGAGGCAGGTACCAGAAACCGATTTCTAAATCCCCTACTCCGGGGATGTGCAGAGTATTCCAACCGAGTTTGAAATAAAACCACCAGGCTCCTACTATCCCGATTAGTAAAACAGCCACCAATCTTCTGGTGAATCTGATGCCGCCGGCGGTATACTTTCCTTTGCCGAAAATCTGTAAAATATCATCAGCCAATCCCACTAAAGAAGCGGCTCCGAGCGTTGCCAGAGGCAGCCAGGTTTGGTCCCTTGATAAGAAATTCAATTTATTAACCCAAAAATTATCAGAAATTTTGCTTAGAAAAGAAAAGAAAAATGCCAGAAATATAGTAGTTACCCAGATTAAAGCGCCTCCAAGGCGAGGCACTCTGGTTTCCCTTTCTTTATGGAGGTTATAAAAAACTGGCACGGGTTTTCCGTCAATTGATCTTTCGCGCGCTGTTTTCCGCCAGAGTTTATATTTGTAAAGAAAATGAGTAAGGATAGGTGTCCAAAGAACGGCTGAAAAAGACGAGAAAGCCAACAGGAATAGAATTTTAATTACGTTAACATTTGGCATAATTTAATATTAATCTTTGCTTGATATGTTATTAATGTTTGGCATAATCTGTTATTTGGCATAATTTATTAGTTGTTTCATATCCTGGAAGCGGTCCGTGGAATTTAAAATCACGTTTATCAAGTGATCTTCTGAATTTTCCTCTTTGAGAATCAAAACTAAACATCCTCCGGCTTTTTCGGTGAAACCTGTTTTGCCTCCGATTGCTTCCGGTATCTCCCATAAGAGCGTATTTGTGTTGTAAAGAATATGATGTAGTACTCCATTTTCCAGGCGGAGAGGATATTCTTTTTTTGAGAGAATCTCCAAAATTAAAGGCTGCTTCAAGATATATTTGACGAGTTTAACCAGGTCTTCGGCTGTTGAAAAATTATATCCTTCCTCTCTCTTTTCCCATCCTTCTCCTTCTCCTTCTCCTT
>CAYQUV010000003.1:0-17079 GCA_964421005.1 uncultured Candidatus Saccharibacteria bacterium | reverse complement strand
TCCTTCTCCTTCTCCTTCTCCTTTCTTTTCTCCTTCCGGGTCAAGGCCGGTTGGATTGAAGAAAAAGGTGTTTTCCATTCCCAGTTCTTTTGCCTTTAAATTCATTAAAGAAGTGAAGGGGGCTATTCCTATTATTTCAGCCAAACTGAAAGCAGCATCGTTGCTTGATTCAATAAGCATAATATAAAGGAGATCTCTCACTGTTAATATTTCCCCTACTTTTAACTTTCCTGCTTCTTCCGGCTGGCTTACAGCAGCCCTTGAAATTTTAACTCTTTGGGAGGGTTCGTAAAATTCAAGAGCAATAACAGCGGTCATAAGCTTGGTTAAACTGGCGATTGCCATTTTCTTCCCTTCTTCTTTTTTGAAAATTATCTTTTGGTTGCCGTTTTTATCTATTTTTACCGAGAGGGCGCTTTCGGCCAATATCTGAGGCATTTTTAAATCTCGGGGGTTTGGGTAATGTTTGGAAATTTCAGCGATAAAAAAAGAAGGAGGATTATTTTCTATTATTCTTGATAATAAAAAATCCTCAAAATTCTTCTGAAAAATGTTTACTCCCAGCCAGAAAGGCAGGCTGAGAAGAAAAATTATTAAAAACAATTTTAAATTTTTTTCCATTTTATATTGTTCAATCCGATTTATTTTACTGTTTGCTGTCAAAAGAATTATTGTTTCTTCGGTTTTTCTATTTTAATATGTAATTCCTTTAACTGGTTTTTATTAACCGAGGAAGGAGCCCCCATCATTAAATCTCTGTTATCACCTGTTTTCGGGAAAGCCATAACCTCTCTTATGTTCGGTTCTCCCAGAAGTACCTGCACGACTCTGTCTATTCCCGGAGCAATACCACCGTGAGGAGGAACTCCGTATTCGAAAGCTTCAAGAAGATGACCGAATTTTTGTTTTATTTCTTCTTTTTTGTAGCCCATTACCTCAAAAATTGCCTGAAGCATTTCAGGATTTGAAATTCTGATGCTTCCTCCTCCTGCCTCAACGCCGTTTATGACAAAATCGTATTGGAAAGCCAGAATTTTTTCCGGATTTTTTTTAATCTCCCTTATATCTTTTGTCTGAGGTTGGGTAAAAGGATGATGCGCAGCAGTCCACCTTTTTTCCGTTTCCGACCATTCAAACATCGGGAAATCGGTTATAAAACATAAAGCCAGTTCATCTTTGTCTTTTTTATTCTTTCTTAAATCCGGCTTATCGGTTTTGTACTTTTCCATTGCCGTTTTGTAAGTAATCTTCGGAAAAGGGGTTTGAGTGATTTTTTTCTTTGGGAAGAGTTCTTTGATTAACTGCTTAAAAAGCCTTTCGGTTAAATTTAAAATATCTTCTTGGTTAACAAACGACATTTCAATATCCAATTGGGTAAATTCGGCTTGCCTGTCAGCACGCGGGTCTTCGTCGCGGAAGCATCTCGGAGTTTGAAAATACCTTTCAAATCCCGCTACCTGTAATAATTGTTTGTATTGCTGCGGAGATTGAGGGAGAGCGTAGAATTTCCCCGGTTCCAATCTTGAAGGAACCAAAAAATCTCTTGCTCCCTCGGGAGTAGATTTTGTCAAAATGGGCGTTTCAATTTCTAAAAATCCTTCTTTCTGGAGAAATTCTCTGATGAATTGAATTACTTTTTGACGAGTTTCTAAATTGTTTTTTAATCTTTTCCTTCTCAAATCCAGATAGCGATATTTTAATCTTTTCTCCTCCCCTATTTCATAACCATCGCTTTCAATCGAAAAAGGCAGGGTTTTAGCTTTCGAGCAGATTTCAAGAGTCTTTGCCTCTATTTCAATGTTTCCGGTTTTAATTTTTGGATTTTCCATTCCCTTTGGCCTTTCTTTGACTTTTCCTTGAATGCTGACAACCCACTCGGGTCTCAAAGTTTGAGCTTTTTTATAAAGATCTGAATCCTCAGGAGTAAAGACAACCTGAACCGTACCTGATTTATCTCTCAAATCAATAAAAATAATTTTCCCGTGGTCTCTTCGGGAATTTACCCAGCCCGCTACTTTTACCTCCTTTCCCGAATATTTTATTGTTTCTTCTGTGAATATTCTTTCCATAATCAAATATAAAAGAAACTTCTCAATTTTATTTGATAACTTTTGAATTACTTAAGTTGAAGTTTGCTATGCCAGGTATTTTTTTACCTCATCAACCATTTCTTTCGGTGTGTAGTTGGTCTTAATCAGATAGTTATCAATCCCCAATTTCTTTGCTTTCTCTCTTGCTTCCGGGCTGTCGTAGTTTGAGAAAACTACCACTTTTATATTTTCTGTTTCCGGGTTATTCCTTAATTTTTCCAAAAGAAAGAGCCCGTTTTTTTTTGGTAAAAGGATATCCAGAAGAATAAGGTCTGGTTTTTCTTTCTTAGCCAACCTGAGTCCTTTCTCCGAAGTGTTAGCCGAGGTTATTTTGAAGCCTTCCCGGGATAGTTTTTCAGCGTACATGTCATTTAAAATTTTCTCATCTTCAACAATTAATATCTTCTTCATAATTTATTTATTTTTATAAATTTTCTTTTCCCGACACTGATTATTATTTCGTTTTTCAGTTTGATTTTCTTTTTCCAATCACTTACTGCTTCTCCGTTAATTTTTACTGCTTTTTCTAAAACCAACCTTTTTGCCTGACTTTTTGATTGAGCCAAGCCTGAATTAAAAATCAAATCTAAAATTGGCATTTCCTCTTTTTCGGTCTTGAATTCAGGAATTTTTGATGGAAGTTTCTTCTCTTTGAAAATTCTGTTAAATTCTTTTTCAGCCCTTTGAGCCTCTTTTTTATTATAATACAAGGTTACAATTTCTCTGGCTAATTTTGCCTTTATATCGCGAGGATTTATTTTTTTCTTTTTCAGATTAATTTTTATTCTTTCCAATTCTTTATCTGAAACTTCAGTGCAGAGTTCAAAACAAGGAACGATTATTTCATCTGGCAGAGCCATTATTTTTCCGTACATTTCTTTGGGAGCTTCATCCAAAGCAATGAAATTGCCTTCGCTTTTTGACATCAGTTTTTTCTTTGTTTTTGGATTAATTAAAAGTTTTGTGGCAATGACAAGTTTTTCTCTGTTTTGGAATTCTTTGACTAAATCTCTGCCAATCATCATATTAAATGTTTGGTCATTTCCTCCAACCTCGATGTTAATTTTCATCATTACCGAATCGTAACCCTGTAATAAAGGATAAATGAGTTCATGAAGATAAATCTCTTTCTTTTCTTTAATTCTTTTCTTGAACATATCTCTTTTTATCATCTGCCCCACTGTTCCTTTGGCCATGAGGTTAATTGTTTCTTTCAAAGTAAATTTTTCATACCATTTACTGTTAAATTCAAGTTTTACCGGATTTTTTCGGGATTTGAAATTTAAAATTCTTCCAGCCATTTCTTTGTAATTTCTACAGTTTTTGAGAACCTCTTCTTTTGTTAAAGCTTTTCTGGTTTTTGATTTTCCTGTTGGGTCGCCAATTTGGGCGGTAAAATCGCCAATCAGGAAAATTACCTGATGCCCCAGTTTTTGAAATTTTCTAAGTAACAAAAAATTTGTTGAATGACCGAGATGAAGATGAGGCGCTGTTGGGTCTATACCGGTATAAATCTTTAACTGACCTCCTTTTTTTAAGAGATTTGCCAGTTTTTCTTTTGAAGGGAAAATATTTTCAATATATCTTGAATCAACGATTTCTTTTATTTTTTTGTTCTCAGTATTGACTCTCATAGGGTTAGTCATTTTTAAATTTTATCAAAATACTCTTAAAATAGCAACAAAACAGCAATAAAAAACAGGGGTTAAACTTACCCCTGTTTGAAGACTATCTGATTCAAGTTTTATTCGATTTCTTAAACTTTTGATTATTCTTCTTCGGAAGTGGGAATCTCGGCTGGGGTTTCAGCGCTTTCTTTTCCTTTCTTTCTTGATTTTAGATAAAAACAAACGAAAACTATTACGGCTGCAGCTAATACTATCCAAAATATCCAATTTAGAAGTGTCATAATTTGACCTTTGGGATATAAATTCTTATTTCACTTTTTCCAGAAAAGCGAAAAAGAACAATATATTCCCAATTTTAATTAATTTAAACGACTTTTGCTTTTTTGGGAACTTTATTTATTTTAAAAATATTTTGAAAATGAGTCAACTAAAGATGTGGATAACTCTTCTGATATTCTATTCTAATATTCAAAATTGCTCCGCCAGTTTATAAATGTCGCCTGCGCCCATTATTATGATAATTTCTCCGCCTTTAAGACTTTTTTTTAAGTATCCCATTATTTCGGTTTTTGGCAAATAAATTGCCCGAGGATTATTTATTGCCTTTACTAGTTTTTTTGAATTGACTTTCTTTTTTATTGTTTGATTTTCTCTCCCCGGGACATCAAAAATATCGGTGATTATGATTTTATCTGCTAATTTCTTGGTTTTTCCTCCTTCAATAGCCTTTTTGAAAATTTTGACAAAATCATTAAAAAGATAAAATGTTCTCTGGTATTGGTGGGGTTGGAAGACCAGAAATATTTTTTTATTCCCGAATTCTTCTCTTGCTCCCTTCAAGGTTGCTAAAACTTCTGTTGGATGGTGACCGTAATCCGAGATTATAAGGCATGACAAATCGTTTATTTTTCCCTCTTTTTTTTCAAATCTTCTCCAGGAACCCTTATATTCCGACAAACTCCTAAATGTTGTTTCGTCTGGTATTTTTAATACTCTTGCTACTTTTAAAACGGCTAGAGCGTTTAAAACGTTATGTTCTCCCGGAATTTTCAAAATTTTTTTCAGTTTTTTCCCATCTAATTCGTTTTTTGAAAAATAAATGATATTTCTGACTATCGGGAGGCCCGGCCGGGTTATAAATTTCTTGATTAAATTTTTAATATTTCTATCCTCTTTGTTGGCAATTAAAAAACCGTCTTCTGGCAAACGTGAAAGATATTTTTGATAGGTATTCAAGATATGATTTAGGTTCTTGTAATAATCCAGGTGTTCCCTCTCAATATTGGTTAAAACAATGATTTTTGGCGAGTATTTTAAAAAAGATGCTTTCCACTCGTCAGCCTCAATAACCAGATATTTTGACTCTCCTTGCCGGAAGTTGCTATTGTTAAATTCTTTGAGTTTTGTTCCCAGAATAACAGTGGGATCAAAGCCGGCTCTAATGAGAACCAGAGAAATCATTGATGTAACCGTACTTTTGCCGTGAGTGCCAGAAACAGCAATTGTAAAGTACTTCTCCGTCAGTTTGCCCAATGCCTCGGGATAACTCATTATTCTTATATTATTAGATAGTTTATTTGATATCCTGGCTTTTCCCAATGTCCTGGCTTTTTTTAATTCCGGATTGTCCGGCTGGACAGCCGGGCTGTAAATTACTACTTCGGCATCTTCCGGCAGATTTTCCGGATTATGTTTCCCAATTGAAATTTTAGCCCCCATTTCTTTTAATTTTTCAACGATATCTGAAGATGTTAAATCCGAACCACTGACAGAGTCGCCTTTTTGAAGATAATATTGAGCCAGAGCCGAAACACCGATACCTCCTATACCAATAAAATGTATTTTCATAATATTAGAAGAAAGCGGGCCGTTAAACGAGTATCAGAAACAGATGGTTTTTGGGAACTCAGTATTTTTCACAAACTGAGCACTTTTTCACAAGAAGTGAAATTCCCGATGCTTATGGAAAAGGAATACTTTCAATTATATTGTATTCTGCTCCGCTTTTTTTAAGTTTACTTTCCATTATTTCAATTGAGTTAACTTCAAAATCCAAAGAAATTTCTCTTTCAATTTCCGGTCTTTCTTCCGGCTCAATCTTCCGCCATTGCCAAGTTTTGATTCTTGCCAGGGTAATATGGGGAGAAAATTCTCTTTTTTCTATTTTTCTTAAAATTCCGGCTTTTGCTGTTTCTTTCTTTAATTCTTCTGCTAATTCTAATAGTTCGGGTTTCTTTTCTAATTCGATCCAAATCAAACGGGGCGGTATTTTCTTGGGCGGTCCGTAACATACCTTTTTAAATCTTAGAGAAAAATTTTTCTTGTTTTGAGCTACTTTTTTGGCAATCTGGCAAGTTTGTATGATTTCTTCTTCTTTTACCCAGCCGATGAAAAGCAAAGTAATATGGAGATTATCCTTTTTTAACCAACGAATCATTCCCCTGTTTAGTTCCGAAGGGAACAAATCATTAATTTCTTTTTCCAGTTTTTCTAATTCTAATTTAATCTCTTTTGGCAGATTTATGGCAATAAAAATTCTTTTCATAATTTAACTTTATCATATTCTGTTTAATTTGACAAAAATTCAAAAAAAATTAAGATAAATAAGCTGTTTGAAAATTAAATAATAACAGAAAGGATAATAACAGAAAAGGAGGATATGATGTTTTGTCTCGAAGAATTCAGTCGAACTGCGGAGAAAATCAGGGAAAAGGCAATAAAAGAAAATCGGATAACAATAAATCCATCCTATGACAAGTTAAGGCTGCTTGTAGAGAAAGAGCCGGGGATCAGAAAAACTAAATATGGAAATTTTGTTGCCGAAAGTGAACCAACCTCAAGAGCGGCCGCCTTTACCAAAAATAGCATTGATGATTCTTTTGGTAAAGAAGAATTAAATCTTTTGAATCAGTGCGAACAGGCGTTGTCCAAAGAAAAGTTGATTTCTTTGGATAGAGTTGTAGGTGATCAAGACAGCGGAGTTACGGTAAGGTTGATTGTTCCCGAAAAGTTTGCCCATCTTGCTTTGGGAGGCGGAAACCTGTTTTTTGTTCCCCAAAATCGGGTTGAAAATCCGACCTACCAGATTGTTTTCTTTACCGACAGGAATTTTGAAGAAAACAGGTCAAAGCCTCTTCCTCAAAAAGACATTACTATAAGGCTGGCTATGCTCAAGGATGGCAGAGTGGTTAAAATAGTTAAAAACAGCAATTATATCGGTGAATACAAGAAAGGAGTTTTTGCCGCCGAGGATTGGGTGGCTAAAACTAAAAGAGGAGGGCTTTTTTTACATGCCGGTTGCAGGGAAGATGAACTTCAGTCGGTTCATGGGGATTACAATCTTTCAAGAAGCCTTCTCATTGCCTTGAGCGCCAACGGGAAAACCACTACCACTTGTAAGATTTTAGCCAGAAAAGGAAAAGAGAAATCCTGGCTAATCCAGGACGATGGCGGAACTCTAATGCCCGATGGTTCTTTCCGGGGATTTGAGGGAAGCGGAGTTTTTGTGAAAACAGAAAATGTCAGTCCCGGCGAACAAATTGAAATATTTTACGGTTTGTTAAAACCGAGTACCGTAGGAGAAAATATTTGGGTTTCTGAAGAGGGAGATTTTGATTTCTACAATCTTGAAAGAACATCGAACGGAAGAGCAGTTATTTTGAGAAGGGATATCATGCACGCAAGCCGCCATATTGATGTTGAAAGAGTTGATAATCTGATTCTAATCACCAGAGGTCCGTTGATTCCGGCTATCTCAAAGCTTTCTCTTGAACAAGCGGTTGCTTTGATGATTCTGGGCCAGGCAATGGAATCTTCTGCCGGAGACCCGACTCAGGCCGGAAAAATAAGAAGCGAATTCTTCTACGACCCTTTTGTTGCCGGTGACCGTGCAGAACATGCTAATATATTCTATGAAATCCTTAAAAATCTTCCTTATAAGATTAACTGTTACCTGCTCAATACCGGAGGAATCGGCCAGGGAAAGCATTATAAAGATATTACTCTGGAGCATACCCTGGGAATATTGGATTCTCTGCTCCGTGGAGGCTTGGAAGATTGGGCTCCCTCCCCTACTGGTTTGAAGGTGCCAAGAGCCGTAAGAACGGTAGACGATATTTATCTTCATCCGGAGCGGCTCTACAGCAAGAATGAGTTTGAAGAGAAAAATAAAGAACTTAATAGAATCAGAAAGGAGGCAATTGAAAATCTCGGAAGCAGTTTAAACAAAAACATAAGAGATGTATTTTAGCAGAAAATGTTAATAACCGAGAAACACAACAGGCACTGATAAATAATCGGTGCCTGTTTTAAATTAAAGCCGAGTCGTGCTAAAATTAATAAACCCGATATTCTCGTTGTTTCAAATTATTATCTCAAAACATTGTATTAAAGCATTTCCTCAATCATTATTTTAAATCCCCAAAGTTATGAAAGAAGCTTATCTTTACAAAAAATTAAAGGATAAACAGATTCAATGCAATAATTGTTCCCATTATTGTATTATTAAAGATGGAGAGAGAGGAAAATGTTATGTCAGAGAAAACAGAGGGGGCAAACTTTATTCTCTGGTATACGGAAAATCTTGTACGGTTAATGTTGACCCGATTGAAAAGAAACCTTTTTTTCATTTTTTACCGGGCAGCCAATCTTTATCGGTTGCCACCGTTGGTTGTAATTTTCAATGCTTTTCCTGCCAGAACTGGACAATTTCCCAGGGGCCGAGAATATTCAAGAAAATTGAAGGAGAGGAAATTCCTCCTGCTATGATTGTTGAAACAGCTCTCAAAAACAATTTACCGAGCATCTCTTATACTTATACCGAGCCAACCATCTTTTCGGAATACGCTCTGGATATTATGAAATTAGCCAGAAAAAAAGGATTGAAAAATAATTGGGTGACCAATGGATTTTGGTCAAAAGAGTTATTCAGCCTAATATCTCCCTATCTTGATGCCGCTAACGTTGATTTAAAGAGTTTTGAAGATAGGTTTTATCAAAAGTACTGCTCAGGCAGGTTACAACCGGTTTTAGATACTTTAAAGAGATTGAAAGGAAAAAATATCTGGGTCGAGATTACCACATTAGTCATTCCCGGTCTGAACGATTCAGAAGAGATTTTCAGAAGTGTTGCCGGATTCATCAAAAAAGAGCTGGGAGCCGAAACGCCATGGCATATTTCTCAGTTTTGCGGAGCGATTTCCTGGAAATTCCAAGAAGTTCCCGATACCCCGGTTGAGACTCTGGAGAAAGCCGCTGAAATTGGCAAGAAAGCAGGATTAAAATATGTTTATGTTGGTAATGTCCCGGGAATTGAATCCGAGGATACTTATTGCCCGAAATGCGGCGCTAAAATGATAGATAGGAATGGCTATATTATCAAACGTTATGATAAAGCAGGGGTGTGTTCAAAATGCGGCGAAAATCTGGATTTAATTTTAAAATAAATAAAGTTTGAAATTGGTTCTCTTGGTCGAAATATAACTAATCTTTCATTTCTTACTCACTGCTAATTATAATATGCTGAAATTTGCCTCAATTTGTCCTCATCCGCCAATAATTGTGCCGACAATTGGCTCTTCTCCAGATTTAGAAAAAGTCTCAAAAACAATTGGGGCTTTAGAGAAATTAGCTGAAATTTTTGCTAAATCAACTCCTGAGACAGTTATTGTAATCTCTCCTCACGGGCCTGTTGATTTCAATTATTTTACTATTAACGAAAATTCTGCTTTAACCGGTCATTTTTACAATTTCGGGGATTTTCAAACCGAATTTATTTTTAAAAACGATTTAGAACTCATAAATTTTGTTGAAAAAGAATGTCTTGCTTTAAGAATTCCTTTGAGAAAAGTAGAAATAAAAGAACTTGACCACGGCACACTTGTTCCTCTTTATTATCTCGGTAAATTTCATTCTAATTTTAAAGTTGTTCCTTTGTCTTATTCTTTTTTGAATTTGGAAACCCATTTTCAATTCGGGAAAGTTCTTCAAAAAATTGCTGAGCAGTCGGGAAATAAAAAAATTGCCGTTGTTGCATCTGGCGATCTTTCCCATTGTTTAACTACTGATGCTCCGGGGGGCTTTTCTCCGCGTGCTAAAGAATTTGATGAAAAGTTAATCAAACTTTTAAAAAAGAAAGATATCAAGGGAATTTTGAATATGCCACCTGATTTGGTTGAAGAAGCGGGTGAGTGCGGCTACAGGAGCATAATAATTTTACTCGGTATCCTTTCGGCAGAGAACGAAAAAGGCGGAGATTGGTATCCGGAGATTTTATCTTATGAGTGTCCGTTTGGCGTTGGCTATCTGGTGGCAAATTTTAAACTTGAGAAATAAATTGCAATTTGTGGACCGGGAAGTTGAATTACAACTTAAAATAAGAAATCCTTCAGAGATTGAGAAAAAAAATCAGGAAGATTGGTAAATATTAGACGAAAACATATTGGCAAATACTTTGTTGCTTCCCCCTAATGCTTTTTCTGGCTTTTAATGGTTCTTCTTATTTCTAAAATTTATTCTTTTTCTCGGCAATTTTCTTAACTTGCAACGGTAACTTTGAATAATAAAAATAATAATTTGTTTCTGTGCCTTGTTTAAATTATAATTAAAAAGATATGAAGTTTTCTCTTAAAAATACATCCGGAGAAAATACTTCAACTTTAATGAGAGAACTTGGTTATCATTTCTGGGGGCGGAAAAGAGAAACCGACGATAAAGAAACCGGAAATAAAGAAGCCGGAAAAAAAGAAATCGTAGAGATGGCTTTTGTCCGTCCTATCGGCGAACTTCTTTATCCAAGATTTCATATTTATCTTCGGGAGAATAAAAGAACTTCGGAAATATTTTTTAATTTGCATCTTGACCAGAAAAAACCGATTTACAAAGGAGTTCCTGCTCACAGTGGAGAATACGAAGGTGAAGTTGTAGAAAAAGAGGCAGAAAGGATTAAAAAATTTTTCTCAATCTCGAAATAATATATCTTCTTTTTGAGATAAAAATGATATGTCTTCTTATACGGAATTGGCAAAAAAAGCGGTTGAAACCTACATTAAAAAGGGAGAGATTATAAAAGTTCCTTCCGGTCTGCCGGAAGAAATGCTAAAGAAAAAAGCAGGCACTTTTGTCACTATTGAGAAAAAAGAAAATCTGGCAGAAAAAGAAAACCTTGGAGAAAGAATTTTGAAAGAAAAAAGCTTAAGAGGTTGTATCGGCACTTATTTGCCAACTAAAGAGAACATTGCTCAAGAGATAATTCACAATGCCATAGCCGCAGCCACCGAGGATTACCGTTTCGGTCAGATTCAAAAGGAAGAACTTCCCTCTCTTACCTACACCGTTTATATTCTTGGCGCCCCTGAACTTGTAAAAGATATTAAAAAGGAACTTGATCCTAAAATCTACGGTATAATTGTAAAAACAAACCCAATCGTAAATTATCCCCGCCCAGAGGGCGAAGCTCGCTCTGAAGGGGCAGCAAATGGCACAGATGTTGTTTTTAACGGCCATTTTGTGCCAAAATCAGCCCTTCTTCTGCCTGATTTGGAAGGAATTGATACAATTGAAAAACAGATTTCAGTTGCCTGCCAGAAAGGAGGTATTGACCCCTTGAAAGAGAACCTAATAATTTATAGATTTAAAGTGGAAAAATATGATTGATAATTAGAAAAATATGGACAAGAACCAAAAAATCGCCAAAATATTATACGAAATAGAAGAGTATCTTAATATAAAAGGAATAGATTTTAAACCAAAGGCCTACCGGAAAGCGGCCAGAGCCCTGGAAAGTTTAAAAAAAGATGTTTCCGAAATTTACAAAAAAGATGGCTTAAAAGGATTGGAGAAAATTGAAGGCGTGGGGAAAAGCATTGCCAAAAAGATTGAAGAGTATTTGAAAAAAGGAAAAATTAAATATCACGAAGAACTTAAAAACGAAACAGCAATTCGCCAGATTGTTACTCACTATTTCAAAACAAAAGGATTGAGTTTGGAGCAACTTAAAAAAGACGCCAAAAAAAGAAGAATAATTTATTCCCGTTACACAAGGCCGGCAAAACAACTTTTGGAATTGGCGGGAGGAATAGAAAAAGCGAAAAAAGCGATTGATATTGTTGCTCAATGGGCAAAATCAAGAGATTTGGATTATACTATTGAAACCGTTTTTAAAAAATGGCTGGAATTGGATAGATTAAAACCAAAAGAAGTTGTCAAGAAACCGTTTTTTGACAATAAACCGATGGTCTGGTCCCAAACTCACAAAAAGTGGTATGTTATTGACGATACCGGAGAGTGGCTGGAGTTTGCCGGTAAAGAATCGGATATTGAATGGCGCATAGTGAAGTAGTAATTCACTATTTATCCTGTTTTAAAAACACCGTTTAAAATATCTTCCAGAAACTTTTTTAAAAACACCCTTTGCTTTTAAAGGGTGTTTTGATTTTCAAAATTTAAGATGATTCAAAGAAAAGAAACAGAACAGTCTCGATTGACGCGCATTTTTCTTCCCCGCCAAACAATTTTATTTGAACCGCAAACATGCAGCAACAATGGCACTCTCAGCAGGTCTATTATGGGAATTACCCAGATAAACCGCCATAAATTTTTATCTCCAACGAATTTAAGATTAATCAGGGCTGTTGAAAGAAAACGAACTGCCAGAACCATACAAGTTAACAGAACTCCCGGGTAAATGTTTTTATCGCGCAACAATAATATCGCCAGATATAAAATACTGACAAAAAAGGGAGTGTCAGCAAGAAATGACGAAATGATAGTCCAGGGCATATAATGGCGGATAATTACCAGCCATCGTTTAAGATGCAGCCACCAATTCCTGAAATTGTCATGGAGATGGAAAATGGGTGCCGGTTGTTTGAGCAAGTAAATATTGTATCCTTTGTCATAAATTGCCCTAGCCAGAGGAATATCATCGGTTACCAAATTGCCGAACTGAAAAAGCCCTCCGATTTCCTCTATCATTCTCCGTCTGACTACCATTGTGGTTCCTATAGCCCCGTTTTTGCATAATCCAAATAAATACAAAGGAGTCAAGTTGATAAATGTTTCGTTCACTGTCAGATTGAACATTGCCGCTATCCAATCCTTGGCTCCCTGATAAGCGGGAATTTGAAACCCGAGCCCAGTTTTCGGATTGACAAGGCATTTGACGGTATTTTCTATGAATGTCTTCGGAGCATAAACATCGGAATCGCTGAAGATGATTACCCCGTATTTGCTTTCATAAAATCCAGTAATCATATTTTTAATCTTACCGAACGACTGATTGTTCTCCGAATCGCTGAAAACCAGGCGAATATCTTTCTCCGGGTATTCCTCAATGATTTTTTTAATCAGCGGTAAAGAAGGATCGCTTTCACTCTCAACACAGAAGACAATTTCGTACTTCCCCGAGTAATCTTGCTCACAGAAACTTCGGAAGTTTTCTTGAGCCAAATCGTCAATTCCCTTAACCGGTTTGATAACAGAAACATCGGGAGTGTATCTTATTGAAGGAGAGAAAGTTTTATGCCGGAAAAAGTAATACCATGTTACGATGAAACTTCCGACAATCCGGAGAAAATAAATTCCCAGAAGAACCAACAAAAAATTCTCCAAAATATCCAAAAAAACAGTCACTTTATTTACCTCCTTTTTTTGCTCTTTTCTTTATTTTTTAAGGTTCGTCGCTTTATTTTAAAATAATTTCCAAAAAATGTCAATTTTTTGAAACTTGATTGAAAAGCGTCTAATGGTTATAATAATCAATTAAAAATATAAAAATATGCTATCTTACAATGAAATCAAAAAAGGGGTAAAAATCGTTTTAAACGGAGAACCGTTTGAAATCACAGAGGCTGCTCCTTCTTTCAAGGGAAGAGGCCATTCTGTTTTACGCGTTGTACTTAAAAATTTAATTACCGGCACTTTAATTTCCAAAACTTTTCATCCCTCGGATACTTTTGAAGAAGCCGATTTAAAAAAAATAAACCTGAAATTTATTTATTCTCACCGGGGAAAATATGTTTTTTCCAAAAAAGAAGACCCCAGTAAGAGATTTGATTTATCTCAAGAGCAAGTTGGCTCTTCTGTTCAATTTTTAAAACCGGGAGAAACAGTAGAAGGAGTAATATTTAAAGATAAATTAATTAAAATTTCTCTGCCAATTAAGGTTCAACTCAGGGTTGAAGAGGCGCCTCCCGGTATAAGAGGCAACAGAGCGGAGGCGGGCACCAAGCAGGTAACTCTGGAAACCGGAGCTAAAATAAATGCCCCTCTTTTTATCAAAGAGGGCGATATTATTGAAATTAACACTGAAACAAACCAGTATGTGAGAAGGGTTGAGTGAAAGTTATTAGCCCTTTATCACAAAAGGGGCATACAAATCAGGAAGACCGCACGCAGATTTTGTTTACGTTGCAGTAAAGAAGTAACGAAATTCTGTCTGTTCTTTATTCTGCTTTCGGCAGAACTTCTGATAATTCCAATGTTATACGCAATTCGAACATCACGTCTTAAATCGAAAATTTTATTTATCAACTATATCTTAAATTAAGTATGGAATTCAAAATAGAAGGAAAACAAATTAATCTTAGAAAGTTGAAGAAATCAGACGCTTCATCTATTTACCAAAATGCGAAAGATTTTGAGATTGCAAGATATACGACGCTTCCCTATCCTTATAGATTAAAAAATGCTGAAGATTTCATAAAGATGACTCATCAAAAAATGAGAAAGAAAAAATCTTTTGAATTAGGAATAGAATTTAAAGAGAATAAAGAGATTATTGGAATGATAGGTTTAATGAATATTGATTATGATAATAAAAATGCTGAAATTGGATATTGGCTTGGTAAAAAATACTGGGGCAGAGGAATTATGAAAAAAGCAATTAAACTTATTCTTAATTTCGGCTTTAAGAAATTAAAACTTGTTAGAATCTATGCAAAAGTAATGCATCCAAACATTGCTTCTGCAAAATTGATTGAGAAATCAGGTTTTAAATATGAAGGAAGGATGAGGAAAGCTATTTTAAAAAGAGGCAAATGGATGGATTATTTAATATATTCTATTTTGAGTTCTGAATTTAAATCTTAAGCGTTGAGGGCGAAAGATAAATTATTTGATTCTTGTTGCACATAATTCTCTTTTAAATACTTTGTCTAAAATTGACCAGTCATTTTATCTCAAAAATTTTGTTTCTTTCTTTAAAACCTTTTATCAATCTTATTTTTGATTCAGGAATTTTAAAATAAGAGCTAAGAACTCTCACTACTTCCCTATTAGCCTTGCCTTTTTCTGGCTTTTCTTTAACCTTTACCTCAAAACTATCTTCAGATTTTTTGATTACTTCTTCTCTTTTTGAATTTGGAAAAACCTTAATTTTAATCAGCATTTTTTCTTACCTTCTTTTGTATAAACACTTTGGTTAAAATCAATTGGTTTGTTAATTTTTTCTCAACCTCAGCTTAATTTTTGATTTCTCTAAAGTTCCTCTTTTCCAAATTTCTCTTTCTGATTTACATCGAGTTCTTTTTCCCCAACAAGATGTTTCTATTCTTCTCCAGAAAAATAAATTGCTCCTTTGGCAATCAAATCTCTGATAACAACCGCCAAGAGTATTTTGTTTTCTTTCAAAAGATTTTTCGTAGGCAATTAATGAATTACAATTCTTTGAATTTTTATGTCTTCTGAAGAAATAGTCTTTTTAGATTCTTTAATAAATTCTAAAAACTTCTTTTTGTCTGTCAAAACCTTGTAACTTTGGGGAAATTTCCTTTTTAACTCTTCCATGAATTCCCTGCCAGCTCCTCTGATATTAATAAACTCAAACCAGTAAGAATCGGTAAATTTTTTAGTTTTTCTAATTATATCTTTTAAATCTATTAGGCCGGGAATGATTGGGCTGACAAAACTATAGGTTTCTATTCCGTTTTCTTTAATGGTTTTTAGGGTTTTAATTCTTCTATCATTCGGAGATGAAAATGGTTCAAAAACCTGCTTTCTTTTTCCGCTAAAACTATTAATTGTTAATCCTACCTCAATGCTTTTAAACTTTTTAAATAAATCTAAATCTCTTAAAACTAAATCGGATTTTGTTTGAACAGAAAGTTTTGTTCTTTTGTCTAAATTCTCTAAGATTTTTCGGGTTAACTTCAACTTCTTTTCAACGGGCTGATACGGATCAGAAATAGAACTCATATATACCCATCCTTTAACATATCTTCCTTTTACCAATTCCGGGGCGTTTATTTTAGCCTCCACCCAGTTTCCCCACTTGTCGTAGCCATCCGGCCGCCACCGAGATATGAATTTGGCGTAACAATAAAGGCAGGCGTGCTGGCAACCGACATATTGATTAATTGCCCAGTCAGATTCTGGCAGTTTGGTCTTGGTGAAAATCTCTTTTGCTTTTACCTTAATTAGTTTAGTCATAATCTAATTTCTTTTTCCAACCAAGCTATCTTTTTACCTTGTTTTCTCTGCCAGAAAATGTCGTCCCAAATATAGCTGGCAGCCAAGTTGGCCCACTCTCCCCACCTGTTTTTAATGTATTTGATTATTTTTTGGGCCGGAACGAGTTTTTTATTAAATAATAATCTTGAATAAATTTTCTGCTGCCAAGGAGCGACGTGCTCAAAAATATCGTAATGATGCAGGGCTTCAACTAATAGAATACGGGCAGTTTCCGGGCCCACGCCGTATAATTTAATTAATCTTTTCTTGGCTTCCTCTACCGGCAATTCTCTCAATTCATTCTCGTTAATTTTCTCTTTAACGAATGATTTAGAAAGTTTAATAAATAGTTTAGCTCGGTATCCTACCTTCAAATTCCTTAATTCTTTCTCTGGCACTCTGGCCATTTTTTCCGGTTTCCAAAACTCATAGATTTCTTTATTTTATCTATCTTCCGACCCTTCTAAATACTCTTTTTGGCTCTTTTTGAGATCCCTGAAACCGGCGATTTTGGAAGAAGTATGGTCCTAATCTATTAACCCTCTTTCTGGTTAAATGAATAAGTAATTATTTGACCCTAATTGACCTTGCCCTTGAATAAATCTCTTTATAATTTATCTTTCTGACCTTTAAAAGAAAAATAGTTAAACTCAGATTGAGAGCATTAAGTTTTTCAATTGTTTTTTCCTTATCACCGAATGGTCAACTTCTATGCCAACCGTGTAGTTGTCTTTCTTTCCATAGATATCAATTTTTCCTTTCTTCTCATCTCCAAACAAAAGTTTTTTCTCGGTTTTGGCCTCAAAACCTAAATCCCGAAGAATCTTTCTTATCTGCCACTGAATTTGTAAATGGTCAGTCGTCTTAATCTTTAGAATGTTTTTAACTAAAGAATCCACATTTTTATTTTAAAA
>CAYQUV010000002.1:0-47127 GCA_964421005.1 uncultured Candidatus Saccharibacteria bacterium | reverse complement strand
TGTAGGTTCGGCAGACATCGATAACATCATAGAGTACCTTTTGTTAATGATAATTCTTTAAGCTTCTCTTGCAACCTCTCAAAAGGGGTTCGACCGGCAAGAGAGCCATGCGGCCTTTGAAAATTGTAGAAGGTTTCCCATTCTCGAAGTTTCTCGTTAAAGAGCTTGGAATTATCAATCACTACTCCTTGAAGCATACGGTAAAATTCTTCTTCGTCGATACGGTGAGAACGTTCTATCTTGCCATTTAGTCTTGGAGTATGAGGTTTAATGTAGCGATGTTGAATGCCTTTGTCTAGGATGTGCCAATGAAACTGTGGTCCAAATTCTGAGCCGTTATCAGTCTGAATAGCGTGCACCGGGAAAGGCAGTTTAGACAAGGTGTAATCCACGAATTCAATAGAGTTGCTTTAATTACATCTCTCATAGATTTTTAGAATTCTAATTCTTGTACAGTCATCAACAGCAGTGTATTGGTAAAATCTTCGTTGGCTCACTCCCGGAATCGGAGCTAAGAATTTAACATCGATTTGGAGATAATGACCAGGAATTGGTTTCTCGTATCTTTTGAATCTTTCTCTTAAGGGGCGGTATCGCTGATTAGTTGGTAACCTATTCATTCCTAGTTTCTTTAAAATACGGTGAATAGTTGAGGCAGCCATCTTGATATCATGATATCTTAAAAGATACATCTGAATTTTCTTTGAACCAAAATAATAATGTTGCCCCAGATAGATAAGTTTCTCTACAACCTCGGCTTTAGTGGCCCTCGGGCTATGAATAGGCCTTCTAGAACGATCTTTTAATCCGTCAATGCCTTTCTCTTGATATCTATTCCACCAGAAATAGTAAGTTCTCCGGGCTATGCCGTAATAACGGCAAGTTTTAGCCACATTATGGGTAATCTCTTGGACGTGGCGAAACCAAGAGAGCCTTAAATTAACTAATCTTTGTTCTTGAGACATAAAGATATACTAAAATTAAGATTTTAAACTAATTTCGACCTATTTTTAGTATACCCTATGTGTTACAAATGTCTTGCAGTCCTAGAAGTGTTGGTTAGACATTCTCTATTTCTGATAATTCTAGTTCTAAGTTAGTTCTAAAAAAGAAATTTAATTTCTAAAATAAAAGGCAGGAAAATCTTCCTGCCTTAGATTTAAGAAGATAATTTTGAGATTTCGTACAACATCCATAATATCCCGAAATTGACCAATATAGTCAGAAAAAAAGTCAAAACACTAATTATTTCTCTCCTTCTTTTCATTAAAAAAGTAGATACAGAAATGACGAAAAAAAGGATAAAAATGACGGAAAAAACAGAATCGAAGGTTAAAAAACCTTTTTTACCGAAAATTGTGAAAATAGAATGATGAGTGGTGTAGATAAAAGCAAAGATGGCTCCAATAAAAACGGCAAAACCAGGGCTAGAAGGAATATCAGCGTCATCCTTGCTCAAACAAGCAACCAAGGCAAAGAATAAACCAACCAGAGCTACAAATCCACTGATAATAACCATTCGGTAATTTTCCATCTTTTCTGGAAAACAAATTAAAGCAAAAAAAGTTATCACTAGAGTGGTCAAAGTAACAACCACTTCTGTCTTAATCAGTTTTAACTCTTTTATTTCCTCCATTTCTTTTATCTCTCCCAATGTCTCCATTATTACCCCTATTGTGACCTTGCTGATGTTCGCCATCACTCTTTTTATCGGCTCTTTTATTTTTCTTCTCGCGTTCATCTTTCTCACCTTTCTTTTTTGTCTATGCTCTCTTTTTTTATTTACCTCACTTTATCTTTATTTTTTCCCATCTTCATCCATTGCTTTGTGTCAAAGAACTGTTTGATTTATAACAAAAAAGTTCCTTAATGTCAAGAGCTAACTAAAAAATAGTAATTCCGGACTCGATCTTAAAAAATCTAACCGTTTTCTAATAGTCCCTGAAGAGAAATTGAAACTCAAACCTTTTTGGCTGTTGATTTTCTATTTATCAAGGGTGTGTTATAATCTTTATAAAGGTTATAATAAAATAAACTCCCATGAGGTTTAAGGTACCAAAATTTTTAGAAAGAGAAACAAAGATTTTTGCTTTTTTAACTTTCAAGCAGTTAGCTTATCTCGGCATAGTTGGTATAATTTTGTTTGTTTTGTATTATCTTTTACCTCTCTCTACCTTTGTTTTCGTTCTTTTTATTGTCGGAGGGGGAACTGCGGCTCTTTTACTGTTTAGAATTGAAGGAATACCTCTCTATCACTTAGTAGGACAGTTTTTTGGATATTTTATTTCGGCAAAAAGATACATCTGGGAAAAAAAAGAGAAACCGGTTATTAAACTTTTAGAAAAAGAAGGGGTTAAGAAAAAAGAAAAGGAAGAGGCTCCTTTAAAAGTTTCTCCCGAAAGTAAACTAAGGAAACTTTCTTCCAAAATAGAAAGAGGGTTAAGATAAAAATTTTTTAATTAAAAGCTTCACAATTTTATGTTTAAAACTCCATCCCAAAAGTTCTTAGAAATAGCCGAAATCAGAGAGGGAGTGATTGTTTTAAGAAATAAAGCTTTAAGAGGGATTCTTTTGGTTTCTTCAATAAACTTTGATTTAAAATCGGAAGAAGAACAAAAAGCAACCATTTATCAATTTCAGAGTTTTTTAAATTCATTAGATTTTTCTTGCCAAATTGTGGTCCAATCAAGGAGATTAAATATCACCGGTTATTTTGACAAATTAAAAGAGCTTGAGAAAAACCAGCAGAATGAACTTCTGAAAGTTCA
Organism: uncultured Candidatus Saccharibacteria bacterium; assembly: GCA_964421005.1. Taxonomy (GTDB): domain Bacteria; phylum Patescibacteriota; class Minisyncoccia; order Minisyncoccales; family CG1-02-41-26; genus CAYQUV01. The sequence continues at coordinate 44,359 of CAYQUV010000002.1, read as the reverse complement.
AACTGCTGAGTATCGGAAATTCGTTGAAGGGCTGGTCGAAGAAGGAACAATTATGAGAAAGGAATTCTTAATCGTTGTTCCCTTCACTCTTTCCGAAGCAATAGGGGTAACCGGCGGTTTATTAAAAGGAATTGGCAAAAAAGGAGAATTTGGTCTAACCGAAGAAAATTTTAAAAGATGCAAAGAGCAACTCTGGCAAAGAATGGAATTTGTAGCTATTGGTTTGAGACGCTGCGGGCTGACAGCCGTTCCCTTAACCACCCCCGAATTAATTGAACTCTTCTGGAGTTTACATCATCCAAAAGAAGCAGAATATGGCTATTATCCTGAAATATTACCTGAACTTATTAAATGATTTATTAAATAATTATGAAACTGCCCTTTTTAAAAAAAGAAAGAGAAATTAAAGGATTAAAATTAAAAAAAGAAGAAATAAAAATTGAGGATATTGTTGCTCCATCGTCGGTTGAAGTATCTCAAAATTATTTAAGATTGGGAGAAAGATTTTCCAAAACTTTTTTTGTTTTTTCTTATCCGAGATATCTTTCAACCGGCTGGATGTCGCCAATTATCAATATTAACCATCCTTTGGATATCTCTTTTCATATCCATCCAGTAGATTCAGCAGTAATTTTAAGACAACTTAGAAAAAAAATAACTGAAGTTCAAGCCGAACTGATAGAAAGAGAAGAGAAAGGCCTTATCCGCGACCCGACTCTGGAAACCGCATACAAGGATATTGAAAACTTAAGAGATGCCCTCCAAACGGCAAGTGAAAGAGTTTTCAGATTAGGGCTTTATATCACTGTTTACGGAGACAGCCAAAAAGAATTAAGGGATATTGAAATTAGAATGAGGTCGGTTTTTGAGTCAAGATTGATTTATATAAAACCGACTCTGTTAAGAGAAAAGGAAGGTTTTATCTCAACTTCACCCTACGGTCTGGATGAAATTCTGGTTCACACGCCGATGAATACCGCTCCTTTGTCAAGTATCTTCCCTTTCGTTTCCCCGGATTTAAGTGCTAACGAGGGAATTCTCTACGGCATAAACCAACATAATAATTCTTTGGTTCTCTTTGATAGGTTTACTTTAGAAAATGGTAATATGTGCGTTTTCGCAAAAAGCGGCAGCGGGAAATCGTATTTTTGTAAACTAGAAGCTTTGAGATATCTGATGCAGGATGTTCCGGTGATAATAATAGACCCGGAAAACGAATATCAATGGCTGGCTGAAGCAGTAGGTGGCTCTTTCTTTAATGTTTCTCTGACTTCACCCCATCATTTAAATCCTTTTGATCTTCCTCCTCCAACCGAAGACGAGAAACCGGAGGATACTCTAAGATCAAACGCAATAAATCTGGTAGGCCTTTTCAGAATAATGTTGGGGGGATTAACTCCGGAAGAAGATTCTATTATTGATAGAGCAATTATTGAAACTTACAAAGCCAGAGATATTACCCCCGAATCCGACCCGAGCAAATGGAAAGAGAGAATTCCTCTAATGTCGGATTTCCAAACAATTCTTGAAGGTATGGAGGGAGCAGAATCTCTGGTTGAAAGAGTAAGAAAATTCACCACCGGAAATTATGCCCAATTCTTTAACAATCCGACAAATGTCTCAATGGAAAAGAGCTTAGTCAGCTTTGGAATTAGAGATATGGAGGAGGAATTAAGGCCAATGGCTATGTTTATTATTTTAAGATATATCTGGAACAGTATTAGAGCCGAGTTGAAAAAAAGAATTCTGCTGGTTGATGAAGCATGGTGGATAATGCAATCGGAAGACGGCGCTTCGTTTTTGTTCGGCATCTGTAAAAGAGCCAGGAAATATTGGCTGGGTGTTTCAACTATTACTCAGGACATCGGCGATTTTATGAAATCGGCTTACGGTCAACCGATTATCACTAATTCTTCTTTACAGTTTCTAATGAAACAAAGTCCCGCTACTATTGATTTTGTTCAAAAAACTTTCAACCTGGCTGACGAAGAAAAATATCTTCTTCTAGAATGTGATGTTGGAGAAGGAATTTTTATTGCCGGCCAAAAAAGGGTTGCTCTTAAGGTAGTAGCGAGTTATGCTGAAGACCAGATTATCACTTCTTCTCCCGAGGAAGTAAAGAAAATAAAAGAGCTCAAGAAAAAATTAAAGAAATAAAGAAAAATTAAAATGATGAGAGAGGAAACAAACAATCCAAAAGGAGCTCTTTTTAGTCCGGAGGGAATTATGATGCTCTTTATAGCGGGACTGTTTGACGTGGCAGGTTGGATTTCCATAATTTTAGTAGCTGCTTTCGGGATTGGAGTCTTGCTGGGACAAATTGTCAATGTTTTTGGATTTACTGTTATAGGAATGTGGATATTTTTCCGTTCAGGAAGTATGTCTATTAAAAACCCAAAATCTGGGAAAGAAAGAGGAGCAGCTCAAGGTTTAGTTAAAAAGTTTCTTAAAAAACAGTGGAAAAAGTTATTGGTAGAAATATGCCCTGTTTTGGGAGATATTTACCCCGGCTTCATTCTAATGGTTTATTCGGAGTTAAAAAGCAGCTAATTATCAATAAATTTACGAATCAAGACGAATTTAGGGGTAAAATACAAATAAAATGGTAAGGTTTAAAAAATTTCTTTTTGTTTCTCTTTTGATTGTTTTTCTTTTCGGGGCTAATTCTGCTTTTGCTCTGGAGATAAAATACCCTCCAATACCAGGAGCTGAAACTCCAAACCAGATTCAAGAAAAAATAGAAGGAGGAATCATTTCCGCTCAGGAGGCTTTTCCTCTCTATATAAATTATTTTCTCCGCCTATTTTTTGTACTTGCTATCGCTGTAGCAGTTACTGTTGTAATTTATGGCGGAGTTTTATATTTAATTTCCGGCGCTAAACCGGCTGTTTTAGTTATTGCCAAAACCAGAATAAACCAAGGACTTTTAGGTCTTTTAATTATAATCTGTTCCTATTTAATTTTAGCAGTAATTAATCCTCAATTGCTTGTTTTTAAGGTAGAAGCTCCTCCTTCTATAATAACTCCCGGCGTTTCTCCTTTGATTTCTGCTGAAAAAGTTACTTTTTTACAGATTCCTCTCGGAACACTCCTTGAAAAAACAATTAATGACCTTGACGAAACAACTTCTACCAATGAAGAGATGAGAGAAGTTCTCCTCTCTTTGGGCGAATTCCCAAGAGATAAGGTTCATTTAATTGAAGCTCCTTTGCTTGAGATTATAGGTATTTTGACCGATGTAGTTGAAACAACTAACAACTTAATGAGTGCTTTAAAAAATTGTCAATGCGGAAACACAAAATATCATGTAGAATGGGATGGTTTAGAAGGAAAATGTGTCGGCGGGATGTCTGAAAAAGAGAAAAAAAGTCAGAGTTTTTTGGATAAAATGGGGGCAAAAACAGTAGAGGAACTCGAAGAACTTTTAAAGGGAGGACAGAATGTCTGCTTAACCCGCTGTTATAATTGCGGAACCGGAGAGGATATAAACGAAAAAGGCCAAGAAATCTCAGCTCCAAAGTGCGATTTAAGAGAAATAAAAGAAAAAAGGGAACGACTCCAGGAACTTTTAGCCGAACTCCAAGGCCAGAAAATAAAACTTTCCACTGGCCAATTAGGTTTAATTGAAAAAACTTTAGGAATAAACACAGGGAACTTTTTAATCTCCGGATTGTTAGAAATTGATTTCCAAGAGGACTTCCTCAGCCACAAAGAAGCCATAAAAGATTTGGGTTATGAAATTGAGTTGGAGAAACCAAAGCAATTCCCCCAAAGCCAGGAAGTAAAAATGAGTCCTGCCATCAGTGACCCTTTTACTTTTTATGCTCCTTTGGAAGGCGAAATCATTCCCCCGGAAATAAGAAGAGAAAATCAGAGGATTTACCGGGAGAGCCAGAGGGCAAGTTTGTTTTCTGTTTTAACCCAGCTTAGTTTGGAAGATATTGAACAAATGATTCAAGAATGCCTAAGCTCTGCTTTTGGTCAAGGGACATTTATACTTGATGAAGAAAATCTTTCAGATATTGTTGAAAAGACAATAAGAGAAGGATTGGCCGACTATTTAGGCGAAACTTTAGCCGGGCAAAATTTAGATTTTACCGAAGCATTTTTGGAAAAAATGAGAGAAGGAATAACAAGGGATATTTCCGACAAAATGATAGCAGATTGCCGGAAGAAGGGAATGAGCGAAGCGGATTGCAGAAAACAAAACATTCCTCCTCATTTCCTTTCCAATAAGCTGGTTGATGTTTTAACTGAAGATTTAAGAGAGCGCCTGCCCGAAGAAATCCAAAGAATTCTCAAAACAAAATTAAGAGATGTAATTTTTGATAGAGACCTGAATCAGATTTTGGGCAGTGAAATAATTGACCTTTTGCCGGCCGTTTTACAGAAAGGTTTAAAACAAAGCTTGGAAGAGCAAGTTCCTTTTTTAAGGGAAAACTTAGTAAAAAGAATGACAGAAGTTTTACCATTCTTTGTTTCAAGCTATCTCCAGACAGTTGATGCTTTTCTGATGGAGAATTTAAAGGACCTCAAAAAAAGAGCGGATAATAAAACAGCGGAATTAGTTGCTGATTTAGGCACCCAGCTAAGTATGCCTGCTATAGAACAAATAGAGAAATGGAAAAAGAATAATCCTGATTACGCTCCTGAATATCTTCCTCGAGAGAAATGTTTTGTAACAGAAGGAAGATATTTTCAAGTTACAAATGAAAAAACGGGAGAGGGAAAGTGTCTTCATCCGACTCCTGAAGAAATAAACACTGAATGGGATAAAATAAGTGAAGGAATCGACCATCCTTCATTTAAAACAGAAGAAAATAAAGATGACTTTTGCCATTATGCTGGTTATTGCTGGGACAGAACGGCCGAAAAAGGAAAAGAATGTGGCGAGTGTTATGGAGAGTGGATAGACTGGGGAAGTATAAAACCAACCAGGGAAAATATTTCAAAATGGACAAGAGAATTTCTTGCCGGAACAGTTAATTTCGCTGAGCAACTTCTAGTTGCTCTAACTCAAACTTCTGTTTATACCTTAACCCGATATGCCCAGGTTTGGGTGGAAGATGAAATTCTAACCCCTCTACAACCTTATCTTAAACAACTAAGCGATTTCCAGAAAAAACTCCATCAATTTTTATCTTCAACAATTAAAGACCTTTTGCCTAAACAAATAGCCGGGTATTTGGAAAGCAATATAGACCAGATATTAGCCGATATTTGTAAAAAAGCAGAAAGAGGACAAACAATTAAACTTTATCAAGGAATGGATGAAATAGAAATTGGAAGTAATGTGGGAAAATATGCTTGCGAAATTGAAAAACGTCTCCATTCAGAGCCTTTTGAATATTTACCAGAAGAAGTTAAAAAACCTCTTGAGAATAAAATTGAAGAATTTATACCTGATGATATCAGGGATAAATATCTGAATAAATCTCCGGCTGAACTTCTCTGGCCGGAAATAACCAACATCAAAGACCTCATCATCGGAACCCCAAAACAGGTTATTTGCGGAGAACTTAATATCCAAAAAAGAGGAGAAAGTAACCAGACTATAAAGGATGCTTGTAATAAAGTGAGAACAAAAGAAATAGGAGGACTTTTCCCCTATCCGGATACATTAAAAACGGAGTGGAGTTTAATGTCTGAATCAGAAAAGGCTTTTTGTTATTTCAGATGGTACGCTTGTGAAAATCCCTTGTCCGGCTGGAACAGGCCAATCGGAACAATAATCAAGAATCTCTTGAATACCGAATGTAATAGAGTAGACAGAAAAGTAGCTGAAGAATGTAACGGAGTTGGTTGTTATGGAGGCTGCAAAAAACAAGATTTACCAAATAATCTTAATTTCCAATGTGAAAGCTGTAAGATTTCAGTTAATAACTCAATTGCTTTTACTCTCTTCAAATATGGGATAGAAAAGCATTATAATTTGATAGAACCAACAGACCAAAGAACTTCAGAAGAAAAACAAGAAGAAATAGAAAGTTATCAATGGTTAACAGTTGCTTTTCCAAATCAAGATATAAGAAAAGATACTGACCGATTAATCAAAGAAAGAGAATTATACAATGATTGGACCAGAGATTGGGGAGAAAGAAATCCTGAAAAAAGCGATATCTCGCCAAAAGAAGAAGCAGAAGGCATTAGCAGGCTTAATGATTTATCCCTTCAGCAACAAAAAGGCGAAGATTTTGCCAAAGCTTTTGTTGCTTGGATTGCTCAAAATACAACGCTCTATGATGTCCTTACCTGGCCTTCTTTTGGCATAATGCGCTACTTGAAAGGTGAGAATTACCGGGGAAGAAATTTTCTTGCCCAAACTCCTTACGGGCTTTTACATGATGGTGTCTGCGGAAAAGTAATCAAAGACTTCAGAGAAGATTTTCCAGACTGGACTTTTGAAAATATAATGGCGAGAGAATTTGCTGAAGCAAGGGGTCCCAGGTATTCAATGGAAAGTTTGGAAAGGCCAACCACTGCCAAAGCTTTAGAGATTCTTTTAGATGCTCCGGGAGAAGAAGTTCCCTCAGAGCGCAAAGAGCAATATATAAGCTGTCTTTTGTTGGATTTTAATCCGGCTCAAATCTTTGGCCTTGACCAAAACCTTGTCTATTATGTTCATCCAAAAGAGTATCAGATTTTATTTGCCCTGATTAGAGATAAGTTGAAACCCGAAGAAAGGCCGGAGGCCTTAAATGATCTCCTGCGTTATTTATACGGCGACACACCGGTAACTCTTCTCAGAAAAATAGGAATGAATCTGGAACAGAGCCAAGTTCAAACATTTGAAGGAATAATTTCTTTAGTTATTAATAAAGAGGATAAAGAAGAATTAGAATCAAAAGCGCTTCAAGCTGGGGCAGAAGCTATTTATTTTTATCAGCATGGAACAGAAGATAATTTAGATGCTGATGTTTACACCAAACCGGTAGATTTAGAAAGAGTAAAAGAAGCACTTGAAACTCAAGGATTTGAGATTGAATCGTTCCAAGAACAAAATATGGGAGAAAATATGATAGCCTTTGCTGATTTCTTGGCGACTCCAATCGGAAACCAGATAAACCAGGGACCTATGAGTGAGGAAATTATCAGACTTATTTTTAGAGCAATTGATCCGGAATGTGGGACAGGTCCTGAAGGAAAAATTATTCATGGAGAAGCTTGTCTCAATCAAAGATTAGGCTGGGAAGAGTGGCAGAGAATCCAAGATATTCTGGCAAAAACTCCAGCTCAATTAATTGAAGAACTTCTTCCGCAAAAACTTATCAGCGACAAAATAGCAATCTCTCCTTCTCTTATGGATTATTTAGCGCTGACTACTCCTTTAGGAGAACGTTATGTAGATACTCTAGGCAAAGCTCTTCACCTAACCGATACTGTGGCTAATATCTTTATAGCAAAAGAAAATCTTGACGCAAGAATTAATGCAGCAACAGTTAATATGGAGGCTAGAATCAGAGATGCTTCTAACCAAGTTTTACTGGAATGGCCCAAACAAGGTATTGCTATCCTGGGCAAAGCTCTTGGAAAATTAATAGGGGTAGAACTGGGAGGAAAAACAGCCGATGAAATGGCGGGTGTATGTAGGCCAGCTACAAATGTGGAACAAGTAAATGGAAAATGCTCATCCCCGGAAGAAGTTTATAAAATAGAAAGCAAAGAATGTTGTTCCTTAGGAGAAGGGTTGGTTTGCGTTCCAAGATGCCGGGGAAAAGGAACGGAAGAGTGTAAAATAGAGATAGGAGAAAGAAAAGAAGATGAGAAATGCTGCTTTTATGATGGCTGCCGAATCTGCCGGGAAGCGACCCAAAGAGAAGAAAAAGATAAGAAATGCTACCGCGATGAAAACAAAGAGGATTATAGAGAGATAGATGATTTGAAGCTTTGCTGCCGAAAAAGAATAGAAAAAGAAAATAAGTGCTGTGTAAGTATTATGCAATGTATTGTTGATAAATTTACCTTCCATTTAGAACTTTTAGGCGATGTTTTAGTAGACGGGCCTCCTCTTAACAGATTAACTGATTATTAACGGATTAACTAAATAAAAATAATATGTTTTTCAAGAATGGATATTTTAAAAATACTATTTGCCTGATTACAATATTAGCTCTTCTTTTACAGTCCCTTCCTTTACAAGCTCAGGCTTTCAGTCTGAGAGACCTTCTAATGAAAATCAGGTTGCCCGATGAACTCAAACTTGAAGATGATGGAGATATTATGCTGGGAAGCTGGCGTTTAATTAAATGTTTACCCAAGCGGTTAGGTTTAGGATACTCATCTGTGCTAGATAAAGACTGTTATAATCCTTTTTCAGCCATTAATATCGGCAGTGACCAAACTCCTACAACCAAAGACGGCATACCCGATATTCCCCGGCCAAAAATTCCTGAAATGTGCGAACTAAGCATTCCCTTGCCCCAGGAAGAAGAAATGTTGACAAAAGAAGAAAGACGGGCTTTAAGCAAAGCCTGTTCGGATTTCATAAGAATCCAGAGAACAGCCGCCACTATAGTTTATTTCGCTAAAAAAATCTTTAACAACACCGACCCTCTTTCCGAATGTCTTTTTTTAAGAAACTGCAAAACATCCTGTAATCTCCGTTTCGGTGAAGTAAGCTATACAATTAGCTGGCTTGATATCGCTGAAATGTTTTTACCAATGGGATGGATAAATACTTTAAGGAAAATTTTCAATTTTGTTGGTAAGCTCAATGAAATTCGCAGGGTAATTTACCAGCTTCCAGAAACTATAAATCAAGGAATCAGAGTTTTAAATGATTTTTTCCAGCAAGCAGCCTATCTTAGGACTTTCTATGATTCTCTTACCACTCTTTTGAATGTTAAAGGCGGGGAGTTGGGTTTTCGTAATCTTCTCGATTATTACAGCGATAGTCTTCTAAAATTCTCCCAGGCAAAATCTGAAACTTACGGTTTAATCGGAGACGCCCAAAGAGAAACTATTGATTTAAGAGAAAAACTTAAAGAGGAGGAAGGTGTAAAATTTCTTTTTGCCGCAAGCTCAGCAAAAAGAAACCAAGTGCAGGGAATGATCAGTGAGTATCTTTCCCATCTTGAAACCCCCCAACAACTTGTCACCCGTTTAGAAGAAAACGGAAACCTTTTAGCTCCGATAGATTTGGAAGTACCAACAAAAGGAAAGTGGGTTTATTGTCCTGAGGGTAAATATGTAACCGGGGTTCATAAAAACAGTAGTGGAAAACTTGATAAAATAAGATGCTCAAGTATATCCGGCACAGTTTCTTGGTCAGAGCAAATATGCTCTGAAGATATACTTCTTAGAGATAACCAATGGAAAACCTGTCCAGATGGCCAATATGTGGTCGCCATCCGTAAGAATAATGACTGGTGCGGAAGCGGATTAGAAGCAAGAAAGTCAGGCAAAGCCCATTATATACGCTGTTGTTCCTTAATCGAAGGTTCCCAGGGAGCAGAATATTTTAAAGAAAGCATAAAACTTAAAAAAGATGAGTGGAATTTATGTCCGGGTCCTAAATATCAAAAATTTGTCATCGGAATTTCCAGAGATGGCAATGGCTGTACTTACAAAATGATGTGTTCTGAATCTGCCGGAAGTTCTATTCCTGAGATTTCTTATCCAGATCCAGAAATTCCATTAAAAAGTTGTTATATTTCCGATTCAAATCTACCAACCATACCAATTAAATGTATTGCCTCTCTTTCTGAAGATAAGTGTATTTTTAGTTGTCCAGATGGAGATTATCAAATCATTTATTATCCCGAAACTAAAGAATATTATGATCCTTATCGCGTAAAAGATTTCACTTTTTTTGATCCAGAATTGCCTCCTCCCCAACCGCATTGTTTTGTCAAAAGTAAAATAGAAAAAAGTAAAAGCATCACTTATAATGTCCACTGTCCAAAAAGAGAATGGTCTCTTCCTTTCCCTCAACAATTTGGCGAAAATATTGTTTCCCATCCGGAAGTACCCGGATTGGGAGGGAAGATTGGAGAAGTTACTATCACTTGTCCTGGAAATTGTACCGTTTATTGTTATACCCCCAGTAACACCTGGTTTAAATCTTTTAAAGAAATCTATGATACAAGCGCTAAACTCTCTCAAACGGGATTAAATTATAGCGAAGTGTTAAATTTATTTAATCAATTGAAAACCTCTCAAGAAAATCTTTCCAAGCAGGTTAATAATCTTCCAACAATTGAAATCGCTGAAGGGGTAACTGAAGCTAAATACTGGACACCCACCAGTTATACTATTTATGCTGAAAATTTTGACGATGCTGAGCAAAAAGCTAAAAATAAATGCGGCTACGAGCAAAGTTTTGCTTATCATAATTGGGACAGCAAAACTGAAACTGTCCTAAGAGTTGATTTTGACCCTATAATCGAGGGTTTAGAGAATATTGATCAATCTTCCCTCTCAGAATTTTTAACAATTCCAATTATAAGTTCGCAACTAAAGACAACCGAAGATAAATTGACCGAAATAGAAGAAACGATTGAAGAAGCTAAACCAGAATGTATAGAGATACACTTAGAAGCAGGCGGCTGGGGTGAATGGGACAGTGGTGGTTTGGAATACTGTCCTGAAGGAATGTTTGTAGATGCCATTCATAAAAACGATGAAGGTCAAGCTAATCGTATAAGATGCTGTAATTTACCGGAAACAGTTCCGGAAGGAGAACGAGAGTGTAGTAGTAAAGGTTTATCAAATAGTATTTGGAACTACTGCCCGGATGGTAGATTTGTAACTGGAATCCATAAAAACAAACGGAGTAAGGCTGATGAAATGACCTGTTGTAATTCAGTTCCAGGAGGAGAACCGGGATGTAATGAACAACCTTTAGCAGACAAAGAATTAAGGTCTTGTCCAGATGGCAGGTTTGTAAATGGAATCCGTAAAAATTGGGATGCTTTTGCTAATAAAATAAATTGTTGCAGCCTGCCCGAAGAGAGAATACCAGAACAAGTTTATCAAGATTTTGACACTGCTTTGGATAAAATAGGAGATTTAAAATCTCAAATTGAACAACTGAAAAATCATTCTCTGCGAATAAATCAAATCTGGCACAAGGGAGAGGAAGAATATAGTCAAAAGAAATATGTTGAAGATATTATAGAAACTAAAGAAATTTCACAAGATATTGTTTTAATTCTAGATAATGCTTTAAGCGCTCTCAATAAAATTATGGAACTCAAAGATTCTCTAATGAATACTCCTGGTCTTTCAGTAAAAAATAGAGAAAAATTGAAAGAAATCTTTTCTCCAACCGGTCCTTTGGAAGGTATTAATCAACTCCTTTTTGAGGACCCGGAAAGTATCAAAAATTTCGTTGGTACTTACAGTTGTCCGGAAGGTAGTTCCGGGGAAGGATTTCTCGGTCGACTTAAATGTTTTGAACAAGAGAATACAAAGACATTTGAACAAATCTGGCATTTTCTCAATGGTATTGAAAAATTAAATGAAATAATCCCAGAATTTGACGAAATAAGAAAGTTGGTTGCTGAAATTAAACCTATCCTTGAAATCCCTATTCCTCAGATAACAGATGTTGATTTAGAAATAGGATTCAAGGGCATTAAAACCAGCGGTGGAGAAGGTTTTGAAAGCTTCAAAGATAAGTTCTTTCAAAGTCCACTCTCTTTTCTTAAGAAACAATTTGATGGAATAGATAATTCCTTAACTAATATAAAGAAATTGTTTGATAATTTCATCGATTATGGAATCGCCCCGCGGCTCTCAGAAAGATTTAGTTCTGATAAAGATTTTATCACCGGATATGTTAGTGACGAAAGACTTTTAGAAAAATTCAGGGATAATCCGAGTGATGAGCTAAATAAAATCAAGAATAAAAAATATCCGAGTTTAAGAACAATAATTTTTGGCAACGAGAAAATGAAATCCGGCTGTCAAAAATTAGACCTTATTCTGAAAATGGACCCCAAACAAATAGAATGTGATTGTAAGTACAATACAGAGAATTGTGAAGAAACAGGAGAAATGGGTAAGTTAGACAAAGACTTGCTCGACAATAAAGTAGAATTAACCGAAAAGTGTCAAATCAGATATGAATTGGTTTCAGGATTAAGCAGAAAGGGTCCCTCAATAGAAGGTTTTGAAACAACATCGATAGAAGAGTTTGCTCAAAGAGTAAAAAGCGAAGAAATAAGTGACCCCAAACAATGGTGGAAAACAAACATATGCGAACCAGTACAAAAGAGACGGGAAGATAGATTATATTTTGAAAGAAGGTCAAAATATACATCATGCACAGAGCTTAGCGAAGTTTTAACCTCTGAAATTATTATTGAAGTGGCTACAAAAGAATTTAGAGAAACTTGCTCTGAGTTAGAATACCAAAAGGGTCTGGAACAACAATGTAATGATTTTGCTCAATTAAAAGAAAATCTGGCAGATGAAGAGTGGAGAACAGAAATTTCCGGACTTCTCGGAATAGAAATCCCTGATTTAACAAAAGAAGAAAACGAAAAACAGTTAAAGGAAATAAGAGAGTTATGCGCCACTGAATTATTTGACATCAGAACCCCTTTAGAGGGAGTAATGGAAGTTTATTCCGTCCTCTTGGGGATAAAATCAGGTACTTTGTTTTTCCGGGGAATAAAGACCACTATTGAAGATACCAGAAGGGCTTACGAAAGCGCTCAACAATTAATAGCAATGATTGAAGAACTTCCTGAAAAATTAAAAGCAATATCCGAAACACAGTTGGAAGAAGAAGGATTAAGTTTCAAACCCCTAGAATGTATACCAAACCCAGCCATCGGCTACGGAGGATTAACCAGTGTCCGGGGAGGACCGGTCTGCCCTAGAATTGACCATCTTTTTTCGGTTATAGAATCCAATTTCGCTATAATGAGACAGAATTTGAATCATCTTAATCTGTTGCGAAAAGAAGAGGAACACTGGGATGTAAAAATCGGAGATTTAAAAATGAGGCTTTTAAATGTCTGGTTAGATTATTCTTGTGGTGAAGACCGACGCGGAGAGGACTGTCTTTATTTCAAAAAAGTTACCGAGCTTTATAATTGGGCGGAAGAAATAAAAAAGAAAACCCAAAATGTTTGGGCTTTAGCTACGGCTATAAATTTTGCCAATGCCAACTGTACTTGCGGCAAAAGTTACTGCCATCTACCTTTCTGTATTTCCGGGCTTCCTCTGACTCCTTCTCCTTTAAAGGACCCGTATTGTTATTTAGTTTATATTCTCCGTTATCCTTTCTTACACCAAGTAGAGGTATTAGAAGGTTATGAGTGGATGCAACCTTATACAAAATAGATTAATCAATAATTGAAGTTAGTTTTTTGAAGAGGTAAAATAAGATATATGTCAAAGAAAATTAAAATTTCTCTTTATTTCTTAATGGTAATTCTGGTTCCAGTCCTTTTGGTTTCTGCTTTTCTGTCAAATCAAAAAAACAAGGTTTCTGCCCAAGAATTTACTCTCACCAGGATAGTTTGCGATGAGCCAATCCCAACCGGGGAAGCGGTTGAGGAAAGTTTAAAATTAATGACAGAAGTTTATTCAGAACTCCAGAATGTCAGAAGTTATCTCTCTTCGGCTATTGAACAAACCCAAAGTGAGGTTAGCGAATTATATAAAAATCCTGAAGAAGTTTGCGATTTTTCAGCCTGCCAGCCTCAGGTTATTGACCAAGCCCCTGATTTTTCGCTTAAAATTAAACTTCCTTTTAAGAAACCGAAGCCCTTAGTAGGATTCCATATACCCCTCTGCCCGGTCAAAGAATGTATTGGCGAACCCTGTCCCGACCTTGAAGATTATTATAAATTCTTAGAAACAATGAAAGGAGGTGTGGAGGGTACTTACGAAAAAGTTAGTGATATATTTAGCGAGAAAAAATACAAAGTTACTGAAGATATAAGAAAAGAGGGAGAATCGGTGGGAGAATTAATTAGATGGCCTGAATTTGTAAGAAGAAAATTAGATTTAGCCAGAGAGTGGCTTCATTCGGCGGCTGAAAAAGGAAAAAGAAGTTGTAGTTTGTCAGAGATAGAAAGAAAAAAAGTTGAAGCCGGAGAGTTAGGAGCCAGGTATCCTATGAGATGCAGCGATGCTTTAGCTCAAGGAGTTTATTGGCCAAAGCCCTGGTCAGAGAGTTGCCGGGGCGTTTGTGAAAAAGGCCCGATTGATGATTGTAAAGATTGTTTAGGTCAAAAAAAACCTGATGAGGAAGCGTCTCCTTTAGCCAAAATTAATTACAGAATTTACGGAACCTGTAAAAAGGTTTGTGGACAAGGAAAACTTACTCAAGATTGTATAGATTGCCTTTGCTGTGATGAACCATCAGTAGAAACATCAGTAGGTCCTTTTGGTATAGTTGCGGTAAATATTGAATGTAAAAAGCGGCTCTCTGAAGAAGAGTGTATTGCCTGGATTTGTGGGGGGAGTTATTATAACTATGTTTGCTGCCACGAAACAACATTAGAAAGAGAATAAATTATGAAAATTACAAAAATAGGCCTATTCAAAATTTTATTAATAACAATTCTGTTATTTCTGCCTCTTTTTAGTTTCGCAGTTTTAGATTTAGAATATAACTATCCTGCCCCGCCCGGCACTGAGCAAACCATTGGAATTGACACTCCTTTGGGAGGTGTTATCAAATATTTTGTAAGCTGGGCTATTATAATCGGGGCTATTATCGCTTTTGGGTCTTTAATTTACGCTGGGATAATGTATCTCACCTCAACCGGCAATCCTGCTATAATGCAAACGGCTCGGGGCAGAATTCTGAATTCCTTTTTAGGTTTAGTAATCTTGCTTGGCTCTTATTTGATTTTAATAACTATTAACCCTCAATTAGTAGTTGTGACAGTTGAAAGGGAGCCGGTTTTCTCGGGAACAGTTTTACTTGACTCAACGGGCGCCGAAGCACTCAAAGCGCTCCTTAAAAACAATTCTTCGGAAGAAGTTATTTCAGCTACTCTTGAAGACCTTATCGCTTCCAAAAATGCTTATCCTCTAAGATACAATATCTCAAACCTTCAAGAAGAAGAATTGGGGGAAAAAGACGCCGGGAGATTTGTGGCTACCCACTGGGACAACAATAGAAATGTAACCCAAGTAAATTTTGAAAATTTTAACTTTAGAGCAATTGCCTTTTCGGGAGATTCTTTATATGGAAAAACCAAAGTAATACTTTTTGCTAAAAAGGATTTTGAAGGATCTTTATATAATGAATATACTTCTGAGGGATTAATAGATGTTCTTGATGGAAGCGTAAAAGGAGCAGAGAATGTAAATAAAATTGGAGGAGCAACACAGGGAGTGATACATATGATTGATTTTATCGAAAATCCCTTTTTTAGCCTATTCAGTTCCAAAGTAGAATACTATGACTATGACCCAGACAAAAAGGAAATTATAGAAACTAAAAAGGCTTCCCTTGTCGAACATCCGCCTTTGTCCGTTCAAATAAAAAGTATGCTACCGGGAGTTTATTTATATAAATCCGGAGGATTTGGAGAATATCGTAAAATCTCTGATATGGAAAATCTTGTTAATATTGGCCTTGATGACAAAATAGAAAAAATAGGAATAAAAAACGACAACACAAGTGATTTTATCGCCGTGTTGCATGATGACCCTTACGGAGACGGAAAATTGAGAATATTTTTTGAAGAAAGAACAAGAGAAGGATGGAAAATAAATACTCAAGGAAAAGTAGAGAAAACAGATGTATTAGCCGGTAACATACCATCGGAAGAATCAACAGGAAAAGAATTTAAACCCGGTGAGTTTAGAAGAATATCAGCTGATGATATAGACCAGTATGGAAAATTAAATAAAGCTTCTTCAATTTATATCAAAGAGATAAGTAGTAATATTTCTACCTGTGAGGAAGTTAGAATCTGCACTGATAAATATGGGGAAGGAGAATGTTTAGTCTATACTCCCCCCGGAAAAGAAGTTGAACTTAGCGAATATATTTGGATTGCTACCAGCACCTTACCGATTTATATCCCTCAAAATATTCCAGAAGAAATAGAAGGGGGAAAATTGAGAAAATTAAATGGGGATAAGAAATCCGAACCTACAAAATTTGGCGACAATATTAATTCTATTGAAATTAAAGGAAATTGTTTAGTAGTTCTTTTTGAGAACAAAATTGATCCTGAAAGAGACACACAATGTACTAGGAATCCAGATAAATGCTGGGATAAAGATACTCCCGGTGAACATTCTGAGATTTTCACTAAAAGCGATATGGATTTAACCGATAATAAAATTGGTAAATGCGGTATAATTCGGGGATTAGGATTTATACTTCCTAAATCTTGCGCTTCTGCTATCGCTATTTATCCAATTAAAAAATAACCCGCGGAGAGGTTGATAAATATAACTTATCAACGAATGGGTTATTTTTTAATTGGTAACTCTATTAATTTTTAAGCGGGTTTAATAACAACTCTTCTCTCTGGCTCTTTTCCCACGCTTTCCGTTTTAACATCTTCCCTTCCACTCAAAGCCAGATGGATTATCCTTCTTTCAAAAGGAGTCATTGCCGGCAAAACCCTCTCTCTTTCCGTTAAAGCAACTTCATCGGCCGTATTTTTAGCCAATTCTTTCAGGTAATCTGTTTTTTTCTTTTTGTAATGATTGATATCAAAATCAACAAAAATCTTCTCTTCACTTTGTTTGTTCAGTATTTTTGAAAGAAGATACTGAATATTAGTCAAAATCTGGCCGTTCCTGCCAATTAAAATCTCGGGGGTTGCCGTATCTAACTCAAAAGAAACAATATTATCTCTTATCTCAATATTCTCCGGGCTTTCTTCCCAGGTCATCTTTTTGAAAAAATCTTTAATTACCTTTTCTATTTTTTCTTTATCTTCTTTATTAAGCATTGGTTTTTATTTTCTTGGTAACCAGATAATGCTCTCCAATAGAAAACAGGGTGCTGGTTATCCAGTAAAGGCCAATAATTGAACCGAACTTCCAGACAATAAAAATTGTCAAAATAGGGATAAAATACATCATCTGGGACTGAATCATCTGAGAAGTGTCTTTCTGAGATGATGTTTTTTTAGGTGTTGAAATTTTCGACTGTATAAACTGTAAACCTCCAGCAGTTAAAGCTAAGAATATATTAGGCTGTGTCAAATCAATAAGCCCCAGAAACATTAAATTTAGTTGTTTTGAATAAGGAATAAAGCCATAAAGAGTTGATTTTAAAACTTCTTCATTGAATCCTTTTAAAAAAACCTGGTACAAAGCAATAAGAATCGGCAATTGTAAAAGAAGAGGGAAACAGCCGGAGAAAGGATTGATTTTTGTTTCCTGGTAAAGTTTAAAAACTTCTCTTGACTGTTTTTCTTTGTCATCTTTATATTTTTTTTGAATCTCTTTTAATTTCGGTTGCAAATCAGCCATAATTTTTTGGGAACGTATACTTTTAAGAGAAGTAGGCAAAAGAATTAATTTAATTATCAAAGTCAACACAATTACCGCTACTCCGAAATCGTGGCCCGGCAGATAAGTATAAAGCAGAATTAAAAAATTGAAAAGCGGCTGATATAAAATTAAATTAAAAAAATCTCCTATACCCATAGTTTGGTTTTCTTTAAATTTTAAATTTTACGGTAAATCCACACCTCCTTTGTTAAAAGGGTTACATTTCAAAACTCTCAAGAAAGATAAAACCAATCCTTTTGGAACTCCATATTTTTCTATCGCTCTCAAAGCATATTCAGAACAAGAAGGATAGAATCTACAGTTTTTACTAAAACAAGGGGAAATAATCCTTTGATAGATTTTTATTGTCTTTAAAATTATCTTTTTAACCATATAATCGAGTATTTAATAATCTCAGGCCCCAGAGAATCAATAATCTTGCTTTCGGCAAGAATCCTGTAGTAATCTTGCTTTTTTAAGAAGTCCTTCAACTGAATTTTTTAATTCCGCAAATTCTTTTTCTTCTATACCTTTTCTGGTAAAAAAAATAACATCATATCCCGATTTAATTTTACCCAAACTTGCCCTAACCACTTCACGGAGTTTTCTTTTCACTTTATTTCTTAGAACCGCTTTTTTTGAAACTTTCTGAGAAACAATAAATCCTACTCTGGTTAAAGGCAAATCGTTTTTTATTTTTTTTAAAACCAGAAAATCATCTCTGAAAAACTTTCCTTTTTTAATTACTCTTTCAAAATCCTTTTTCTTTTTTAATCTATTTTCTTTAGGTAACACAGTATCATAAAGTTCACAAACATTCGCGAATAAATTTCGTATTAAATAATAATTAAACAGTCAGTTTCTTTCTTTTTTTGCGCCTTCGCCGGGAAAGAATTTTTTTACCGCTTTTCGTTTTTTCTCTTTTCCTAAAACCGTGAGTTTTTTTCCTTTTTCTTCTTCTTGGTTTATAAGTAATACTCATTTTTTATATTAAGTTTATGTTAAAATTCTATTTTTTATTTTATTGATATTATTTTTTACAATATAACCCTTATTTAAAATTTGGTCAACTCTAAATTGATAAAATAATTGATGGAAAAGAAAATTTGTGATAGTTTGAAAATGGTTCAGATAAATTTATAGAATTATAAAGCAAAATTTCTTGACAGGTTATCCCCATATTTTCAACAAGGAAAAGTTTTTTATTGATTTTTCGGTAAGGTTGCATTATTTTTAAGGAGAGAGATAATAAGAGATAATAAAAATATTAACTTCGGTCTTTAATTCTCCATTCTTTAATTTTTATTTTAAATTTTAATTTTTATTTCAAACCTATGAATAACGAAGAACTCTGGCAAACGGTTCTGGCCCAAATCCAATTTTCTGTTTCCCGAGCTAACTTCGCTACCTGGTTCCGGAATACAAGAATTTCTTCAAAAGAAAATGGCAAAATTATTATCCAAGTTGAAAATTCTTTTTCAAAAGAATGGCTTGCCAATAAATATTCTTCTTTAATATTAAAAATTTTAAGAAGCCTGGACTCGGAAATCAAATCTATTGAATTTCTTGTCGCGTCAGAAAAAAATTATCCTATCAATAATAAAGCAAAAATATTAGAAGAAAAAACAATATCCCCTCAACTTCCTTTCCAAGAGTTAGTAATTGATCAAAAAACTAATCTCAATCCTCGTTATACTTTTGAAAATTTTATTGTCGGCAGATTTAACGAATTGGCTCAAGCTGCTGCTTGGGCTATTTCTGAAAACCCAGGATCAATTTATAACCCTTTATTTATTTACGGAGGGGTGGGTTTAGGAAAAACTCATCTCTTACAAGCAATTGGTAATAGAATAAGAGAATTATTTCCTGAAAAAACAGTAAAATATATTCCCTGTGAACGATTTGTCTCTGGAGTAGTTGAATCTATTAAAAACCATAAAATAGCTAGTTTTAAAAAAAATGTCAAAGATATTGATATTATAATTATGGACGACGTTCAATTTTTTGGAGGCAAAGAAAAATCCCAGGAAGAATTTTTTCATATTTTTAATCTTTTTCATCAATCTCAAAAGCAAATAATTCTTTCTTCAGACAGATCTCCGAAAGCCATTCCATCATTAGAAGAAAGATTAAGATCAAGATTTGAAGGAGGAATGATAGCCGATATAGGTATTCCGGATTTTGAAACCAGAATAGCAATTTTAAAGGCAAAATGCAGTGAAAGAAATATTAAGTTAGATTCCGAGATTCTAGAATATATTGCTTCTCATATTAAAAATAATATCAGAGAATTAGAAGGGGCTTTAAATAAATTATTATTTTTCAAAAAAATCAATAATAAATCTCCAAATATAGAAACAACAAAAAAACTTTTAGGAAATCTAATGGTCCGTCCCAAAAAGAAAACCAGTTTTAAAAAAATAATTCAGGCTATAACCGAATTTTATGACTTAAAAGAAAAAGAATTACTTATGACAACAAGAAGAAAAGAAATTGTTAAACCAAGACAGATAGCAATGTATCTTTTAAGAGAAGAGTTAAACGAGTCGTATCCTTCAATAGGTAGAAAGTTAGGAGGAAAAGATCACACCACCGCTATTTACGCTTGTGAAAAAATAGAAAAAGAAATCGAAGAAGATGACGCTTTACTATCGGAAATAAATTTAATCCGTCAAAGATTATATAGTAGTGGATTAAGTGGGGAAAAATAAAAATAAATACATAAAAAATTATCTAATAAAAATAATAAATAAAAATAAAAACAATTTTTTACAATTATTATAAAATTTTATCAAAAACCTTTAAACAAATTTTTAAACATATTATTCAACAAATTATCCCCAAAATAAACTAATTTATATCTCTAAAACAACAATGTTTCTTTAATTTATTATTTATAAACTTAATGTTATAATAATAATAAGTAAATAAAATATAATATTTATTATTAAAATTATGGAATTAGAAATTTTTAAAGACAAATTAAATCAAAGTTTAACAGTAATTGAACATTTAACCAGAAAAAATGCAAGTTTGCCTATTTTAAATAATGTTTTAATTGAAACAGAAAAAAACTTTCTTAAATTGAGTGCTACAAATTTAGAAACAAGTATTATTTGGTGGATTTTATCTAAAATTAAAGGTCATGGTAAATTAGCAGTACCGGCAGTATTTTTAAAATCTGTTATTGGGTTTATTAAAGAAGATAAAATTAAATTAGGTTCGGAGGGTAAAAATTTAATTTTAAAAACAAAAAATCAAACAACTCAAATTCAGGGAGTTAATTTAGAAGATTTTCCAATAATACCAAAAGTTGTTACTGAAGATTCTATTGAGATTGATGGTCAAAAATTTAATCAAGGAATAGAACAAGTAATTAACATTCCTTCGGTTTCTCAGATAAGACCAGAGATATCCGGGGTGTATTTTAATTTCCAAAAAAACCAGATAAAAATCGTTGGTACGGATAGTTTTCGATTAGCGGAAAAAACTATTAATTTACCTGAAAAAATAAAGAAGGAATTTTCTTTTATTTTGCCCCAATTTGCTGCAAGAGAATTATTGAATATCTTATCTTTAAGGTTGAATAATTTAAAGATTTATTATACTCCAAATCAAGTATTATTTGAGTGGCGGGGCCAGGAAATTGACTATCCCGAAATACATTTTTCTAGTCGTTTAATTGAGGGAAATTATCCAAATTATCAAGAGATTATTCCCAAAAAATACACAGTAGAACTTGTTTTAAACAAAGATAGTTTTGAAACCCAAATAAAAAAAGCAGGACTTTTTAGCGGGAAAATTTCAGAGGTTAAACTAATAGTTTTAGGTCAAGAGAATAAATTAAAGATATTTTCCGAAAGTGCCGAAACTGGAAAAAATGAGGCTTATTTGCCGATAAAAATAAAAGGAAAAATCAGCGAAGAAATAGAAGTTTCTTTTAATTATAAATTTTTAATAGATGGTTTAAATAATATCAAAAGTTCAGAAGTGAATTTTAGTTTAAGCGAAAATGAAGGCCCGGCTGTAATAAGTCCGGTAGGCGATGATAGTTATATTTATATTTTAATGCCGATAAAAACAAGTTGATTTCTATTTTTGTTTTTAATTTATTTATAATTAATCATCTATTTCTGGTTCCTTTTTTATTCCTTTTTCTTTAAGAAAATTAATAACTCCTTTTTCCCAAAAATAATACTGGGGATCTTCTTTATTCAGATAGTGTAAAATAGAATGATTTTCCGGCATTTCTCCGTCTATAACATGTATTCCGGTTAATCTTTTTTGGGGAGGCGTAAATTCTTCTTTAGGAAAATTTTTCAAAACCTCGGTCATAAAATTTTTCCAAATCGGGCCGGCTAAACTAACAGCCGGCTTTTTCATCATTGGAGAATTATCGTTGTTTCCAACCCAAACCCCGGTTACTAAGTTTGGTGTATAACCTATAATCCATGCATCTTTGTAATCCTGAGTAGTGCCAGTTTTAGCAGCTACCTGATAATCTTTTAAATTCAAAGGAGAGTTTATACCAAACATTGGCGCACGGGCTTGGTTGTCAGAGAGGATATCATTTATTTCTCTAACAGGATAAGAGGGTAAAATTCTGGTTGGAGAGGTATTAGGTTTTTCAATAATGTTTCCTTCTGAGTCTTCTATTTTGATGATAAATTTCAAGGGTGTTTTTAGGCCATCTTGGGCAAAAACACCATATGCTGAAACTAATTCAATAAGCCGAACTTCTCCTCCTCCTAAAACCAAACTGAGGCCGTATCTTTCCTTTTCTTTTAAAGTGGTAATCCCAAAATCTTTCAGAAGTTCCAAAACTTTGTTGGTTCCGGCCAGATATAAAACTTTGATTGAAGGCAGATTGCGAGATTGCGCCAGAGCAGATTTCAAATTTATCAAACCCAAAAACTTATTATCGTAATTTTTAGGATGATAACATTCAGAATTATATTTTCCAAATTCCTCATCGGCGTCAGGGGAACAATTGATGTTAAATTCCGTTTTAACATCCCAAACTACTGTTTGAGGAGTTAGCCCTTCTAAGAATGCTTGAGTGTAAACAAAAGGTTTAAGGGCAGAGCCTGGTTGACGCAGAGCTAAAGCAGCATTCATTTTTGGGTCAAATTTACATTTAAGAGTTTCCGGGTCGCAACCTTCTGAGGAGGTTGCGTGCCAATTTTTTGAACCAACCATTGCTAAAATTTCTCCTGTTTTCGGATTAATACTTACCAGGGCTCCGTTGTATGCATTGTAGTTTTTTATTGCTTCTACCCCTTCTTTTAAAACGCTTTCGGCTGTTTTTTGAATTTCAAAATCCAACGTTGTATAAACTTTTAGCCCTTTTCTGTTCAGAAAATCCCTGCCATATTTTTTTTCTAAATAATCTTTAACAAAAAGTACAAAATGAGGAGCCTCGATTGATGTAATATTTGGCCGAAACAGAACTTCTTCTTTTTTTGCTTTTTCAAATTCTTCTTGAGAAATGTAATTTAGGTTAAACATTCTTTCAAGAATATAATCTTTTCTCTCCAGAAGTTCCCGGAGATTATCCCCGTAGGGGGAGAAGTAAGAAGGGGCTTTTACTAAACTTGCCAAAATTGCCGCTTCAGCCAATGATATATCGGATATATGTTTCCCGAAGAAGTTCTGGGAAGCTTCTTCAACTCCATAGAGATTTCCTCCGAAAGGGATGAGGTTCAAATACCATTCAAGAATTTGTTCTTTGGAATATCTCCTTTCAAGTTCTAATGTTAAAATCATTTCCCTAGTTTTTCTCTTTAAAGTTTTGTGTCTTGTTAGAAAGTAACATCTTATTAACTGTTGTGTTATTGTTGAACCTCCCTGGACAGGTTTTCCTAATTTTAAATCGTAAAGAAATGCTCTAAATATTCCCTTGAAATCTAATCCTCTGTGTTTAAAAAAGTTTTTATCTTCAGCTGAAATAAAAGCCCATTTTAAAAATTCGGGCATTTCATCCAGAGAAACAATAGTTCTTCTTTCTTCTCCAAAAATCTCATAAAGAATAACTTGACCGTCTCTATCGTAGATTTTTGTTGATTGAGCAATAACCCCTTCGGTGAATTTTTCGGGCCTTGGCAGGTCTTTGATAAAATAAATAAAAAGACCTACTCCTAAAAAAAGGGAAATTAAAATAGTTGTCAGCGATACCTTGAGTATGATTAAAGGCATCCTTTTTCTCCTTTTGTAAATTTTCCGGCGATATTTTCTTTTTGGCATAATTCTTTTCTTTTTTGATATTATCTTATTTTATACTATTTTAAAACCCCACCTTTTAGAAGGTGGGGTTTTAATTTTATTGCTATTATTCTTCCTCTTCTTCGTCGAATTCCTCCTCCTCTTCTTCTTCACCCCAATCTTCATCTTCAAAATCTTCGTCTTGATTTAAAATTGAAGATAATGTTTTCTCGTCAAAGTTCATAGTTTTATCTAAGTTTTATCTGAATTTTTATCTAAGTTTTTGTCTAAAATATCTCCGATTTCCCGACCTTTTTCATTATTAAGAGAAATTATAGCCGAGAGAAAACCCTTGTCAACCCCTCAATGCTTTTTCAACAGTTTTTAATAGCATAACAGAAAGCAATAGCCAGAGCATCGGCAGCATCATCTGGTTTAGGTAATTCTTCTAATCCAAGACTTTCTTTTATCATTCGCTGAATCTGTCTTTTATCGGCTCTGCCATAACCACAAATCCCCATTTTAACTTCTAGAGGAGTAAGTTGGACAACCTTTATATTCTTTTTAGCTGCGGCAAGCAAAATTACTCCTTTGGCTTCACTAACCGGAATGGCAGTTTTCAGATTTTTAAAAAAATAAAGATTTTCAACAGCCAGAACTTTTGGTTTATATTTTCTCAGTAATTTAAAAAGTTCAATGTGTAATCTTCTAAGTCTTTGCTCCGGCGATAAAAGAAGGTTGGTCTGAATAACCCCGTAATCCAGACATTTTAACCTATTCTGACTTTTAGATTTTGGGCGATAATTTTTACTGACCACACCAAAACCTGTTCTAGCTATTCCGGGGTCTATTCCCATAATGATCATAATTTTAAGATTTAGGTTTTAGTTATTTGTTTGGCGGAAAAATAATTATACTTTAAAAAAATAATTATACTTTCAGGTTGGAATATATATCTTGAACTGCATCGTTTTCACTTAATTCTTCAAAAAGCTTCTCAATATTCTTTTTTTCTTCAGTTGGAATTTCAATTTGTTCCCGGGAGACCCAATCCAGAGAAGATGAATCTATTTTTAATCCCTTTTCTTCAAGTTCCTTTTTTACTTTTTCCAATTCTTCCGGCTTGGTGTAAATGTCCAGGATATTTTCTTTTTCGCGGAAGTCCATATCTTCAGCACCAGCTTCAATTGCTTTTAATTCTAAACTTTCTCTGGGTTCGTCATCGGTATGTATGGAAATTACCCCTTTTCTTTCAAACAACCATTTAACAGATCCCGATTCAGCCAGTTTACCCTCGTATTTCCTGAGAATTTGTTTGATTTCAGCTAAAGTTCTATTTTTGTTATCTGTTATTCCTTCAATAATAAGAGCGATTCCTCCTGGACCAAAAGCTTCATAACTGACAAATTCAAGTTTTTCTCCTCCTAATTCACCTGTTCCTCTTTTAATTGCCCTTTCAATATTTTCTTTGGGCATGTTAAGATTTTTAGCTTCTTCCAGGGCTTTTCTCAATTTATAATTCATCTCCGGGTTACCACCTTCTCTTGCTGCAATTGAAATCATCCGGGAGAGTTTAGAAAAAATCTTCCCCCTTTTTTCGTCTTCGGCTGATTTTTTATGTTTAATTGAACTCCAATGAGAATGACCTGACATATCTTTTAATTTTATTCCAATCTACTTGATAAATCAAGAAAATTTGAAAAATTTGTAAAGTTTAGTAGAATTATAGATTGGTTCTTTTCAAGCTAAATAAGGATGGACTTAAAAGATAAGATTAAGGAGAGAGAAAAGTGAAAATACTTCATATTATGAGGAGCTCAGAGCCAACCAATAAGATATCTTATACTGCTCCCTTTAAAATTGTGAGCGACCTTACTCCCGCATTCAAAAAGAAAGGCATAGAAGGAACTTATTTTATTTTGGGAATAGACGACTGGGAGGGTAGAGATTCTTTTAATCAATCTCTCCGAGTGGTTAGTAGTATTACTAATATTAAATGTGCTGAGCAACATTATGAAGAGCTAAAAATAAATTCTTATGAGGAAGACGGACTGTCTAATATTTTCCCGAAATTGTATGATTTTGTACAAAGAAGTGAACCGGATATAATTTTAGCTTTTACTCCTTTGTTTGCTGAAATATTTGCCTTAAGGAAGTTGAAACAAAAAATTGATATACCTATAGTAAACTATTGCGGTTCTACTCCGGTTAAAAGAAAAATGTCAAATGGTTATGAAATAAGTGGGTTTGAATTTCTTCAGGAAAACAAAGATATTTTTGAAAAACATATTGCTATAAGCAGATGTACTAAAAATTATTTGGCAAAATTGGATATAGATGCCGAGGTGATTTATGCCGGAGTTAATCCAGAGCAGTATGAGCGGGCTAAGAACCAGACAGAACCAGCCAGCGGGAGTAAAAAAATTGTTATGTATAGCGGGAGATTCCATATTGATAAAGGGATTGATCTTATTCCGGATATTGTTCAACAAGTGCTCAGAAAGGATAACCGGGTCCAATTTATAATTGCTGGTTATGGTTCTTTATACCCGGAACTCAATCAACAATTAAAACCTTTTAAGGGAAATGTATTGCTAAAAACTTTAGACAGTAACCGGTTAAAAAAGGCCTATAGTAAAGCCCATACTTACTTCAAACCCTCCAGGGCAAATGAAGCTTTCTGTATTTCTGTGGTTGAAGCAATGGCTAGCGGCGATAACATAATTTATTCTGGTTTGGACGGCATAGCCCTTAAAGAAATCGTAGCCGATGCCGGGATGTCTATAATGGAATTGAATCCTGAGTTATATGCAGAGAAAATTCTGGATAGCCTAAACAATAGAACAGTGCCAAACCAAGTTGCCATTAAAAGAGTAAAAGGAATGTTTGATATACGGGAAAAAGCAAATGAATGGCTGAATATTCTTAATGAATTGCAATCCAAATAAGCTCTAATCCCTTTGAATTCTGGGTTTAAAAAAGCGTGAATGCCTCTTTTATCGGCATTCACGCTTTTTTCTTACGTTTCTGAAAACTATACTCAACAAAAGAAAAAACAAAATGGAATAATCTTTTTTCTTGCCAATAGAATATAAATGTATAGTGGTAAGCCGAATGCTACGCTTTCGTTTTTAGATATAATAATTTTAGCCGAGCCAGGTACGCTTCTAAATTTCAAAAAACAAAAGGTCTATTGCTGTGCAATTTTTATTTGGTTTTTAGCTTTACAATTGTTTTTCCGTTTCAAATTTCTTTTTAAGAAATAGAACAAGAATTCCCGAGACGACGGCTATACCAAGAGCAATTAAAAAAGTGTGAAGAGATTCTTTTGAGGATTCTGGAATTTGTTCACCGATTGCTGCTAATTTTTTCTTTATTTCAGAATCAGCCAGAGGTTTGTCTTCTGAAACTTTAATCTCCGTCTCTTTCTCTTGAATCTTCTCTTTTGATTGTTGAGGGGTGGAAATAATATTTGAGGAGCCGAGCGTTAAAACGGTGCTCCATTGCCAGTCAGACTCCGTGCGATTATACGACTGATTTAATGGTGCTTTTCTATAAGTTATCGTATCTATGATAATTCCATCTGGCTGGATAAGGTTTAGAGTATCGCCGCTATTTTGTAAAGTAATTTTTGTCTGAGGTCGGGCTAAAACCAAAAACCCTTTAGCTTTAATTTTTGTTCCTTCTGGAAAACTATAAGTAGTTATATTTCCTATTGTGTCTTGAATTTTCCAATTAGAGATGTCAACTTCAAAATTATTCCCATTAAATATCTCTATCCATTCGTTTTTAGCATCAGAGCCTTCGGGTGAAGGAAGAACTTCGTTGATAAAAATATTTTGAGGATAAACTTTTGATTCTGATCTGCTAACTGTATTTTTAGTAGAAGTAGGGATGGAAGTAGTGACTGTTCCCGGCTCAAGTTCTGTGTCTGTTTTTCCTAAACTGTTTTCAGTCTTTGGGGTGCCTCCGGGATTCTCGCTAGTTTGCCAATTTTTGGGATTATTTCCATTGACCAAAGAATCTCTTCTTTCCATAGTTGCTTTAGTTGAATTATCGCCAGCAAACCAGCCGTCTATACAATTAATTTCATCAATTATTGCAGAATTTTGATCTAAGAGTTGTAAATGTTCTCCGCTATTTTTAAGTCCGTAACCTCCCCAACTACTTGGCTCTTGGCTAGCCGGAATATTGCTGATTGTGCTATCATCTGTTCTTTCAATAAGATAATAAGATTTTGCTTTGATTGTTCCAGTTAAAGGTTCAATTAAAGTTTTTCCTCCTTCCTTATATAATCCCCAGCCATCAAGATTAATATCTTGATTGGTTTTGTTGTATAACTCTATCCACTCATCAGCACTGCTGGTTTTAGTTCCCATCCAGCATATTTCGTTTATAACAACATCGAGAGGATTGAAGGCAGAAACCAGCAAAGGGAAGAAGAGAAAAATAAAATGAATTACCTTGAGCATCTTCATTTTTGCGCCAGTGAGCAAAGCAATTAATGATATAAAAGATGCTAAATTAAAGTAAAGAATTTTGATGGTTTTTAAAGTTTATCCCGAGATGCTGAAAGGCAGATTTAGTAACAACTCTGCCCCTGGGTGTTCTTTCAATAAAACCAAGGCGCATCAAATAGGGCTCATAGATATCTAAAATTGTATCTTCTTCTTCGTTGACAGCGGCAGCTAATGCCTGGAGACCAACCGGTCCTCCGTTGAATTTTTTAATAATTGTTTCTAAAATCCTTCTATCGTTTTGAATTAAGCCTAATTCATCAATTTCCAAACTCTTCAAAGCATCACCGGTAATCTTTTTGGTAATTTTCCCTTCACCTTTGACTTGAGCAAAATCTCTTACCCTTTTTAAAAGATGATTAGCGACTCTGGGAGTAAAGCGAGAACACTTCGCAATAATGTTCAAAGATTCCTTATCTGCTTCGATATTTAGAAGTTGAGCAGACCGTTGAAGAATTTTTTCGATATCAGAAACCCGGTAAAAATTTAAACCAAAAATTGCTCCGAATCGCGACCTTAAAGGAGCGGAAAGAGATGCTAATCGGGTTGTTGCTCCAATAAGAGTGAAAGGAGGGACTGAGAGAGTCATTGTTCTTGCCATAGGTCCTTTCCCCAGGACCAGATTTAATTTGAAATCCTCCATTGCCGGGTAGAGATATTCCTCGATGACTCTGGAAAGACGATGGCATTCGTCTAAAAACAAAACAGTGCCCGGGGAGAGGTTAGTTAAAATAGCCGCAAGATCCCCGGGTTTTTCTATTGCCGGACCTGAAGTAACTTTAATTTCTTTTCCTATTTCTTTGGCTACCAAATGAGCGATAGAGGTTTTGCCTAGTCCCGAACCGCCGTAAAAAAGAAGGTGTTCGGGTGTTTCTTTTCTTTGTTTGGCGGCGGTAATGATGATTTTCAGATTTTCTTTTACCTTGTCCTGACCTACATATTCTTCCCAATTTTTTGGCCTCAAAGTTAAATCCAAGACTTCTTCTTCCCTATTCTCAATAATCTTATCTCTTGACATAATTAGAAAAATATATTACAATTAAAGGGTTAGCCCGAAGTCAATTTAGGAATTTTTTCTTGAATGGGATAATCAAGCGTTGCTCGATTACCCCCGGAAAAAATTCTGGCCTCAAAAAGAATTTTTAAGGAAGAGACTTCGGGCTAACTTTTTTATTGACCGGTTTCTCTATTTACTTCTTCGATTGTGGTTATTCCCCTGACAACTTTGATTAATCCGTCTTTTCTCATTGTTACCATTCCCTTTTTTTCAGCCATTTTCCTTAAATCCGAAATAGAGGGTGATTTAAGAATGAAATTCTCCATCTCATCGTCTACCAAAAAGAATTCAAAAATACCTGTTCTTCCCTTGTAGCCAGTAAAGTTACAATATTTACAACCTTTTGCTTTGGGTATTTTGATTTTGTCTAGCGAAGGAATCTTTATTTTTTTTGGCAAGGATTTTAATTCTCTCTTAAGGAGTTTTTTCTCTTCCTCGCTCGCTTTTTCAAGTTTAGCACATTTTTTGCAAACTTTTCTGACCAATCTCTGAGCTATGGTTAAATTAAGAGCCGGGGCAATATTAACTAGTTTTTCTCCCGATGCCTGAAGTCTAGCTATTACTCCGGCAGCATCATTGGTATGTAGCGTTGTCAGAACTAAATGGCCGGTCAGAGCTGCCTGAATGGCGCTTCTTGCTGTTTCTAAATCTCTAATTTCGCCGACCAGAATTACATCGGGATCCTGTCTGATAATGGCTTTTAGTCCGTTGGAGAAGTCGTATCCTTTTTTCGGATTAACCTGAGTTTGGGAAATTCCCTTCAGGTGATATTCAATTGGGTCTTCAATGGTTATAATTTTAATCTCAGGCCTTTGAATTCTTTTTAAAATTGTATACAAAGTTGTTGTTTTGCCGCTTCCGGTAGGACCGGTGATAATAATCATTCCATTGGGTCGCTGGATTTCTTTCTTAAAAACATCGATTATATCTTCTCTCAAACCCAATTCTTCAATTTCAATCAAGTTTTTAGGATTTAGAATCCGACAAACGCTTGTTTCTCCGTATTCCGAAGGTAAAGTTGAAACCCTTATTTCAATCGGGTTTTCTTCCAGAATTATTGTAAAACGGCCGTCCTGGGCTCTATCGGTGATATTCAATTTAATACCCGATAAGAGTTTAATCCGAGAGAGAAGATTCTCGTATATTTTGGGTTTAAAAAGAATAATCTCATGGAGAATTCCGTCAATTCTCAATCTCATTTTCACCTTTTCTCTCTCCGGCTCAATATGAAGGTCGGAAGCATCAAGGATTATACTTCCTGCCAGAATGACCTCCAGAAGTTTCGTTATCTCCCTTTCTAAGTTTTTTTCAATTTCTTTTTTTAGATCAAAAATATTGTCAATATTTTTTTTGATCTGAACAAATCTCTCTTTTTCAATTTTTACCTGTCCTCTGATTTCTGCCATAGATTAGGGCTGGTTGTAAATTTTATGGTTAATTATGGTTAATTACGGATTAAACTTGATTTATTATTTCCAGAATTTTTTCTTCGGCACTTTCAATATTTGAATCTTGGCTCCGGAAAAAAACGGCATCTCCCTTTTCTTTTCCTCGGAGTTCCTCTGAGATTTTTTTGGTTAATTTTTTATTCGGAGAATAAAAAACTCCCCAGACATTTATCGGGGAAGACTTGTTTTCCCAGAGACAAAGGAAATTTCTGAAAGGAAAAATCTGAGAGGTTAAATTTTCGAGAGTGAAAGGAAGATCGGAAGGGAAAGAGCGGGTATCCCGGAAGTCTTTATCAGAAATAGTGACCCAACCGAGGCTTTTATTATTGGATATTTTTAGTTTATTTAGCACCCTTTTGAAAAGCCGAAACGAGTTTTCGTTTTTTAACCTGTAAAGATTGGAAATTATCTCGTGGAAATTTGCTCCTTTTTTCATCAAAAACGATATTTTTTGAAAAACTTCGGGATTGAGTTTATTTTCTTGAAAGTTCGATGTTCCTAAAATTATACCAGCCAACAGGGATTTTGAGACATTAATGTCAAATAAATTTTCATTCAATGAATTTAAAATATCAAAAATAATTTCTGAAAAAGAAATAGAGCTAGGTTCTATTAGATTTAGATTTCCGTATTCTTTATTTTCCGGATTCCTATCAATATTTATAATCTCTCCCTTATTTTCTTTCAATAACTCTTTAACTTCTTTGAAATCCCTGATACCAAGAGTAATAAGAAGATTTCCTGAATCAAAAGATTTTAATGGTTTGAAAGTGACGTTTTCTTCTTTTAATTCTCCGTTCTTTGTTTTCAGATAAAGATTCAGGCCCTCAGCTGTTTTTTCATAATAAATTTGAGAAAGTTTTACCGGTAATTCTTTGATTGAAATTAAAAAGTTTGCTTCCGGAATCTGAGGATTCTCTTTTTTAAATTCGTTTTCTTCGGTTTTCTTTTCTTCTACGAGGAAATTGAATTTTTCAGGGAAGCGGGCAGAAATGAGTTTTACATTTTTCCCTAATTTTCTTAAACTATAGAGAAGAGCCAGGGCTGCTGGGAAAGTATCTTTTTCCAGCAAAGGAGAGGGTAAGAGCTTGATATTTTGATACTTATCTATTAATTTCTTTACTTTTTTAAAATCTTCTTTCATTATTATCTATCTCTGCCAATTTTTTAATTTTGGAAGAAATTTTTATCTGCTTTATATTATGATTTTTCTTAAATTTAACTTATTTTATTATCTATGTCAATGAAAAGAAAAAATGAAAAAAGAAAAATTTATTTAACTTTTTCAGCAGCAGAGACCGAAAATTTGGCCAAAAATCTGGCTGAAGATATTTTAGGGGGAAAAGGTATTTTGAAAGAATCTGAGAAAAAAAGAGCGACTTTACTGGCTCTTGAGGGAGATTTAGGAGGAGGGAAGACGACTTTTTTAAAGGGATTTGCCAGAGGTCTTGGAATAAAAGATAAAGTTCTCAGTCCTACCTTTATTATCTTGAGAAAATTTAAAATTTCCCCGAAGTTGTCAAGTTCAAAATTTCAACGATTTTATCATTTCGATTGTTATCGGCTTGAAAAACCAAAGGAGTTATTAACTCTTGGTTTTAATGAAATTATCTCCGACCCCAAAAATATTGTTTCTATTGAATGGGCAGATAAGATCAAAAAAATTTTACCCAGAGAGATTCTCTGGATAAAATTTAAAATCAAGTCGGTGAATCAAAGAGAAATAATTATCTTTATCAATTAATGCCCGTAATACCATTTTTGGTTTCTATTCAGAAAATAAGTTTATATTTATTCAAAAAGTTTATTTTTTAGTTAAGAGAGAATAGAATAAAGAAATAAAAGATTTAGATCCAATAAACCTAACCTAAAAAATTCAAAAATTATGTCTTTCGAAAGGCGTTTAATCATTATTGACGGTAATTCTCTTGTTCACCGGGCTTTTCATGCTTTGCCGCCTCTAAAAACAAAAAAGGGTAAGTTGGTCAATGCCTGTTACGGGTTTTTGTTGATTTTTTTGAAAAGCCTAAAAATCTTTAAACCTGATTTTGTTGTAGCTACTTTTGATTCCCCCGGCCCTACTTTTCGCCATAAAGAATTTAAAGAATACAAAGCAAAAAGACCGCCTGCTCCTAAAGAACTTTATCAACAGATTGAAACAGTGAAAGAAATCCTCCGGGCATTTAATATCCCTATTTTTGAAAAAAAAGGTTTTGAAGCCGACGATTTAATTGCCACCATTTCCTATCAGGCTTCCAGAAAACAGGTTTACCCTCAAATTGAAAATATAATTTTAAGCGGTGATTTGGATAATCTCCAACTGGTTGATGAAAATACAAAAGTCTGTACTTTGAAGAAAGGTATAAAAGATACAATTTTATATGACATTGAAGCGGTCAAAAAGAGATATCAAGGATTGAATCCTTCTCAACTTACCGATTTTAAAGCATTAAGAGGAGACCCTTCCGATAATATTCCTGGGGTGACGGGAATCGGAGAAAAAACGGCTATCCAGTTGATTGAGAAGTTTGGAACTTTGGAGAATCTTTATCGAGAAATAGAAAAAGAGACGGAGAAATCAAAAGAAATAAAAGAAAATATCAGGAAAAGATTAAAAGAATATAAAGAGCAGGCCTTTATTTCTAGATCATTGGTTCAGATGAAATCAGATGTTCCTTTGGATTTTAATTTGAAAAACTGTCGGTTCGATAAGTTTGATAAAGAAAAAATTATTGGAATTTTCAAGGAACTTGAATTCTATACGTTGATTGAAAGATTAGAAGAATTCAAAAAACAACAATCAAGCCTTTTTCCTACAAGAGAGAAACAGAAAATTGAAAACGAGACGGGGAAAATAAAAGGAGAAACAGAGCAAATAAATGAGGAGATAGAGAAACTTTATCAAGATGGAATCTTTTCTCAAAAGATTTATCGGATTGAGAAAAAATTGGTTCCGATAGTCAAAGAAATGGAAGAGAACGGGATAAAAATAGATTTGAAAAAACTAAGAAATCTGGCAGGGAATTTTGAGAAAAGGCTTCAAAAATTAAGGTCTGAAATTTACAATCTTGCTACTTTTGAATTTAATCTTAATTCGCCCCAGCAACTTGCTATCGTTCTTTTTAAAAAACTTAAACTCCCTGTCGATGCCCTCAAAAAGACGCCAAGAGGTTTTATTTCAACAAGTTCCCAAGAACTTCAAAAAATCAAAAAGGTCCATCCAATAATAGATTTGATTTTAAAATATCGCCGACTTTTCAAATTAAAATCTGCTTTTATTGAAAAATTAGCAGATTTAATAGACCCGAGAGACAAAAGAATTCATCCTCATTTTCACCAATTAGGTACAGAAACGGGAAGGATGAGTTGTTCTGAACCAAATTTACAAAACATTCCCCGTAAAGGGGAATTTTCTCGAGAGATTAGGAAATGTTTTGTTGCCGAATCCGACTATAAATTTCTTTCTGTTGATTATTCTCAGATGGAGCTTAGAATCGCTGCTGCTTTAAGTGGAGATATAAAGATGATTGAGTTATTTAAAAAAGGAAAAGATATTCATAAACTTACGGCCGCTGAGGTTTTTCAAATTCCGGAAAACAAAATTTCCGAAAAAGAGAGATATTTTGCCAAAACTCTGAACTTTGGAGTTTTATACGGGATGAGCGTGAAGGGCTTTTCTGAAAGGACAAATCTTTCTCTGGGAAAATCTAAAGAATTTATCAAGAAATATTTTAAAAACTTTGTCATTCTTTCGCAATATCGGGAGAATTTAATTAAAGACACTCAAAAAAAAGGATTTGTCGAAACATTTTTTGGCAGAAAAAGATTTTTACCGGAAATAAACTCAATTGACATTAGATTGAGAAATCAAGCGGAAAGGATGGCTATTTCTACCAAGATTCAGGGGACAGCCTCCGATATTATTAAAATGGCAATGGTGGAACTAAAAGATAAAGGGATTATCGGAGGAGATTGTAAACTAATTCTTCAAATTCACGATGAATTACTTTTTGAAATAAAAAAGTGTAAAATAAAAAAGCTGGCGCCAAAAATCAAAAAAATTATGGAAAGCATTGTTGATTTCAAAGTGCCTTTGAAGGTAGAAATAAAAATTGGGAATAACTGGGGAAAACTTACGGATGATAATATGTTATAATAGCTTAAAATAGGCTCGCAGTTATAGATTTATAATCAAATGTTGGTGGTCAATTTAAAGTAATCAATAAAAATATAATTGATAAAAATTTATCAGAAGAAGCACAATGGTTTCTAAGAAATATTTAGAAGGTTCAGGATGATTTTGCTAAAAGCATAGGCGGCAAAATTGTGATGACAGACACAAAGGGAAATTTGATTGCTCAAATAAGCGGAGTTCAACGGGTCTGTAAAATTATTATGGGGTCTGAAAAAAGAAAAGAATTCTGTGATAAATGTTACAAGATAACCCTTTCTTTGGTTTAAAAGCGAGAATATGGATTGTTATGCTGGTTTCGCTTCCTTATGGATCCCTATTAAAGCAAAAGGAGAAAGCATAGGTTCAATTACAGGTTGTGGTGGAAGATTTGACAGGGAAGAAACCGAGGAAAATTAAAGGAAAAATATTTAAAATTAGCCGATGAACTGGAGATTTCTGATAAAGATGATTTCTTGAAGGCAGCCATAAACGAAATCAGCCCGGTTACCGAAACTGAGATAAGAAAAAGAACTGAAAGACTGGCAAAATTAGTCGGGATTTTAACTGAAAGAAACGGTTTAGAAGAGGTTTCTAAGGTTGGGGATTAAATTGAATAAGAAAATGTTAGAATAAATTAAAGGTCGAAATTAAATTTTAGTAAATTGACAAACAAAGACATGGATAAACAATTTTTAGGAGCGGGATTAATTATAGTTCTGGTAATTTCAGTAGCGGCTCTTTATATTGCCTGGACTGGCACAGATAAATTAAATAAAACTCTGGAACAGACAACTGAAAGAATAGACGGTCAAATTCAGGAGATACTTCCAAGAGTTCCTCGCGGTTACGCTTATGCCGGTTTAGCGGTAGGGTACGTGATTGAATTTGAAAACGGAGTCAGATTTTTCTTTCCCGGAGGTAGCGGTTTTTCTTATGATTTTAAGGCTCTGGTTGGAGATTTTCTGAAACCAGATGTCAGTTTCCTGCCTATCGGGAATTACTATACTATGGATGCTGAGGTTGCTGCTTACTCTGCTTCGTTAATAAATCCACAAGGAGTTAAATATATAGTTCCAACTCATTACGGCTCATCCAGTTGTCCGATGGTTGACAAAAACGCAACTAAGTTCCGCGAAGAACTGGAAAAATACAATCTCCCGGCTGAAGTTATTACATTTGAGGAAGGGGAAGAAAAAGAGATAATGGGAGTTAAGGTTTTATGTATGGGTCACAGCAACTGGCTTTTTGAATCACCCGGAGGAGCAAGAATAATAATTGATCCGGCAGTCCAATTTAATATGTCTATTCCCGAAGAATTGAAAGATTTGACTCAATACGAGGATGTTGATTTGCTGCTTTTGACTCAGGCTCATTTTGACCACTCTTCTGTTCAGGATTTACAAAGATGGGCTAAGCTTTATCGGCCGGTAATTATCTGTCCTTATGAGTTGGGGATATATCTGAAAGAATATGTGGACACTCCTATTTTAGCCATGAATATTGGAGCCAATATCGGCAAAGAGGCTTGGCCGAGAACTGTTTTTGATCCCGAAGATTACAAAGATATTGAGAATCTGAGAATCTGGATGGTTAATGGTGTCCACAGTACATCCATTACTCCGGCAGGGCAGCCGGTTTCCGTTTCAGGTCAATACGGAGGTGCTCCCGGAAAAGGTTATATCTGGAACGATTAAGAGAAGGTAATTTAATCTTGATTGATATTTAAGAAAATTATTGAGAGGCGAGGCATGTTTATTAAGAAAAAACCTCGCCTCTCAATATTGGTATTATTTAATTAAAAATCAGACGTTAAGATAAATGAAAAAGTATTCGTTATATAGTTTAGTTTTAGGCATATTTGCTATTTTGATCATAGGCAGTTTTTTATCTGTCTATCTTTCTGTAGTTAAGCAAAGGGATAAGTTAATTGAAACGGCGGTTGACGAGAAAATCAATTTAGCTTCAATCATAAATGCAATAGTTTCTTCAGATGTTTGGTTTTATCGAAAAACCCTTTATATGGGAATAGAGGAAGTTTTTATTGATAAAATGGCTCGTTCCAAAGATGTTAAGTATATCAGGATAGTTAAAATAGATGGAAGAATTGAACAAAGCAGCATAGAGGAGGAACGCTGGGGAACTCTTGAAGATCCGGATATTGCTAGAGCAATTACCAAGAAAAAAACGATAGTTAGAGACGAAGTTTTTGAAGGAGAAAAAGTAAAAACAATTATTTATCCCGGTCATCAAGATACCACTGTCTGGGTGTCTTTTTCCTTGAAAAGTATTGAAGAAATTATCCGGACTATGTTCATCCACGATATAATGGCTATTTCGGGAATATTAACTCTTGTTTTTTTGGTTATGTTTTTGATTCTCCGGACTATTGTTGATCCTTTAAAAAAGATAACTTTAGCTTGTGAGGAAGTCAGAAAAGAGAATTTAAATGTGAAGATTGATGTTAAATCTAAAACTGAGATTGGCGAATTGGCTAACACATTTAATGAAATGATAAAGGATTTAAAAAACTTTAAAACCAAATTAGAAGAATCAAAGAATGTTTTGGAAATAAAAGTCAAAGCCAGAACTAAAGAGTTGAGAGAATTAGCAGAATCTTTAGAAGAAAAAGTTAAAGAAAGAACAAAAGAGCTTCAGAAGAGAATTGATGAACTTGAGAGATTTCATAAGTTAACCGTTGGCAGGGAGACAAGAATGATAGAATTGAAAAAGAGAATTAAACAATTGGAAACAGAATTAAAAGAAAAAACCTTGGAAGAAAAGAAATAAAAGAAGTAAAATCTGTTTGAAATAAAGAGATGTTCATTATTCTCTTTTTTCTTTTTCTTCAATCTTTTGTTATATTCTTGAAATATGGTAAAATCTTTCAATAAAAATCTTTTTTGTTTTCAATCAATACTTTCAATTGAAGTAAAATGGAACAATTAGATGTAGTTATTGTCGGAGCCGGGCCGGCCGGGCTCCGGGCAGCCAAAATTTTGTCTGAAGGAGGAAGAAAAGTGGTTATATTTGAAAAGAATCCGGAAGTCGGCCATAAAATTTGTGCCGGAGGTTTAACTTCAAAAATTTTTGATTTAGGAATCCCTATTTCTTTGGCAGACAAAGTTTTTTATTCCATAAAAATACATTGTTTTGGCAGAACTCATCAGATAAAAAGAGATAAACTTCTGGTGGCGACCGTTAGCAGAGAGAAACTTGGTCAGTGGATGGTGGAACAGCTTAATCATAGGGTTGAGATAATGGTCAATTCAGAAATTGTTGAAATTAAAGACGATCATTTGATTCTGAAAACCGGTCAAAGAGTAGGATTTAATTATCTTATCGGAGCCGATGGTAGTTTGTCGGTTGTTAGAAAACATCTTGGTCTGAAAAGTAAACGAATGGCAATTGGCATGCAGTATAATATACCTCAAGTTCTTGATGAACTTGAACTTTTTCTTGACCCGAAAGTATTCGGTTCAAGATATGTCTGGATTTTCCCTCACCAAAAATATACTTCGGTCGGCTGCGGTTACGACTTGGAAGAAAAAAGGGAGAAAGTTCTTGAAAATTTTCAGCGGGTTTTAAGAGAAAACAATATTAGCATTAAAGGAACTGAACTGGAAACTCACCCAATTAATTTTGACTATCAAGGATTCATTTTCGGCAATAAGTTTCTGATCGGGGATGCCGGCGGTTTTTCCTTTGGGTTGGCTGGCGAAGGGATATACCCAGCTATTGTTTCCGGAGCAGAAGTAGCCAGGAAAATTTTAAACCCCGGTTACAAATGTCCGAGAATTAAAAAACTTTTAGCAATAAAATCAATTCAGGAAAAATGGGCAAAGTTTTTAATGTTTAAGCTTTTCAGGAGTAAACTTCTGACAAAATTAATTTTAAAAAGAGCCGTTTAGAAACAACTATTTTTTATGACTATTTTTTTTAATTTTTGTTCTCTGGCAGCATCTATATTCTGTTTTAGCGCCGGATTCAGATTACATCGCTCCTACCAGAAGATTAAAATGGAGGCTTTGAAAGCTTATTCCAGGGGTTTTTTCTTTGTCGGTCTGGCCTATTTCTTTTTGGCCCTGCCGGGAATGTTTGTTTTTAACCCTGTCTTCGTTCAGGTTGGTTTCGTTCTTGTGGATATATGTTTTCTGCTGGCAATCTTTTTCTCTGCCCCTTCCCTTCTTGGCGTTTCCGAGAAACTCCGTCATTACAAAAAATATGTTTTTTATTTCACTTTGACTTATCTTTTGATCTATGTTTTTTTGAGTGTCTTTTTCTTCTCTCCGGCTTTTCCTCTTACCCGGGACCATACTATTTATTATTGGAAACCCGGCACTCCTTTAATCCAGAGCATGGCTCGAGGATTTGCTGTCCTTTGCGCCCTTTTTATGTCTGCTTTCTTCTTCTACTGGGCTAAGGTGGCCCTGGAAAAGATAGTTAGATATCGCTCTTTTTTTATTGGTTTAGGCAATCTAATAATTGCCACAGCCG
Source organism: uncultured Candidatus Saccharibacteria bacterium (assembly GCA_964421005.1). Lineage (GTDB taxonomy): Bacteria > Patescibacteriota > Minisyncoccia > Minisyncoccales > CG1-02-41-26 > CAYQUV01. The sequence continues at coordinate 5,035 of CAYQUV010000002.1, read as the reverse complement.
GCTTTATTTTCTGGTTTTCCCCTTTCTTTTATTTTTCGCCCTCATTATTGATTTTTTCCGGTTTTCTTGGTCTTTCAGGATTTATGATAGGGGTAGTCAATACTACTGTTTTCCGTCTGCCGAAAGAAATTTCGGATTCTGAAACTTAATTAAACTTTGTTCAATTTTGATTGAAATTTCGTGAAATGGTAAAATAAAGTAATGATTAAGCCTATATATTACAATATATTTTGTTCTTTAGTAATTGCTTTTATTTCTCTTTATACTAGCTTGTATGTTTTTTGGAAAAAAAGAAAAGATAAAGAAGCAACCTCTTTTGCTCTTGTCTGGCTCTTCACCGCTCTTCTCTGGTTTTGTATTGGATTTTACACACTGACTTTGCCCAATTTAAACAAATTCCTTGTTAATGGAGGTCAGATATTTATTGTTTTTAGTTTTTATGCAATAGTTTATCATTTTTGTTACAAAATCTGGGCAGGAAAAAGAATTAGTAAGTTTGCCACTTATAGCGTTGCTGTTATTGGTATTTATTATATAGTTCTTCTTTTTACCTGTTCTTTTCCAAAACCGATAATAACTGATTGGGGTGTAGCTTTTCCTCCTCCTGAGATTATGAAGTATGCTTTTTTCAATATAATTTTTATAATTATGGGACTGATGATTTACGACCTTTCAAGAAGAATAATTTCCTGGTTAAAATACAAGAGAATTATGGATTCCCGCAAGTTTTTTGCCAGTTTCTCCATATTCTTGTATATTTCCGTTGCTTTTTTTGATGAGTGGGCAATCCATTACGGCGGTCTTCAATTATTTTTAATAAGGATAATTGAAATGTCATCTGCTTTGATAGCTTATCTTTCTTATAGCGGAGAATATTCAAATGATGTTTCTTTTTAAAAATTATTAGCCAAAATGAGTATTTTAAATAAAATTATTATTTTTTTTCTGATAATTGGTTTGTTGCCGATAACCGTTTTTGCCATCTTAACCATAGACAGTTATCAGGGGCTTATTGAGAAATATACTCCTTATATTGCTTCTTATCCCCATCTGGTTTCTGAAACAAAACTCAGTTATGAGAACATAAAAAATCAGACTTATTTGATTTTTTTGCTAATTGTGGTTTTTATCATTTTCTTTAGTATTGTTCTTAGTCGAAAACTTACTATGCCTATAAAAAAATTAATTAGGGGGACAAAAGAAATTAGCAAAGGGAATTTGAAAGCCAGAATTAATATAAATACAAAAGATGAATTTGAAACTTTAGCTAAATCTTTCAACCAGATGGCTGTTGATTTACAGAAAAGCTACTCTTTAATTGAAGATGAGAAAATGAGCTTGGAAATTAAAGTTAAAGCCAGAACTAGGGAATTAAAGAGACTTGCTGAGAGTTTAGAAGAAAAGGTTAAAGAAAGAACAAAAGAGCTCCAAAAAAGAGTTGATGAACTGGAGGAATTCCATAGATTAACCGTTGGCAGGGAAGAAAGAATGATGGAATTGAAAAATAAAATTAAGATGCTTGAACAAAAGCTAGAAGAGGAAAAATTAAAGAAAACTCTTGACAAAAAATAACCCTAGTTTCAGTTATTTTTTGCCGGATAAATTTTTAATTGGACCGGTGAAGATAGTTTTGAGACGGAAAACGGTATTCCAAAGTATCATTTCATTGCCAAAAGCAATATTTGTAGAACAAAATTAAAGGTTGTCTGTTAAAAAATTCAATAATTAAATAATGCTTACAAAAAATGAGATTGAGAATTTAATCAAAAAGCCGGGGCAGGCGAGAGGTGTTGTTTTTGTTACTGATGCTAAATATATTCTAAATAGAAAAGGTGAAGATGGATTGCGACTGGTGGAAGAAAAGACCAAGGAGTGGGGCCACTTCATTGATTACAGGAATATCAGAAATATGGAGTGGTATCCTATTGGTCTTAGAGCTCTTTCACTGTTGGCCGTTAAAGAGGTGTTTAATTGGACTGATAAACACATAGAAGATATGGGTTATTCCGCTCCTTCTTACTCCTTTATCGTTAAATTGTTGATGAAATATTTCCTTACTCTTAAGCAGACCTACGAAAAAAGCCCTGCCTATTGGGTTAAACATTATAATGTCGGAAGATTAAAGGCTCCGGAGTATAACGAAGAAGGAAAATATTGCGTTTTACAACTTAGAGATTTTAAAATTCATCCTATTCTTTGCTCTTATTACAAAGGCTATTTTCGTAAAATTGCTGAGCTGGGTGCCCGACAGAAAATAATAAGTTGTGAGGAAGTTAAATGTGCTTTCAAAGGAGATGGTTATGACGAGTATGTGATAAGGTGGGAATAAAGAACTTAAAATATGACCATAGAAGAAGAAATAGAGAAAAAAATAAAGGGAAAAGGAATAGGAACAGCCGTTCAAACCCATTTTCATTATATTAAAGAAAAAAAGGAGAAGGGGGAGTGAAAAAAGTGGAAGCGAGATTGAGAAAATTAGGTTATCCTTTAGATTTTAGAAAACTTAAAGCCGTTGAACGAGTACCTCTTAATTTTTCTTATTCAGTTGTTCTTGTAGTCAGAGAAGTTTTTAACTGGAGAGATTCGGATATCTTCGATATGGGAAATAATGCACCAGAGTATTCCTTTGTTGTCAAAATGGCGATGAAATATCTTCTTTCAACTAAAAAAAATTTTTGAAGAGGGCCCGAGATACTGGCGAAAGCATTATGGCGTAGTAGAGTTGATACCCTACAAATTTGATGAAAAAGGGAAATATGCGATATTACGTTTGAAACATCAATGTCTTCCTACTAACTATACGTATTTTTTATCAAGAGTATTTTTTGAGAATGGTTCAATATGTGTTGAAAAATGAGGAAGCATCTATAGAAGAAACTAAATGCCAGAATAAGGGGGATTCTTATCACGAATTTGTTATAATATTGGAAATAATAATAGGTCGGAAATAAGAATATGTTGAGAATAAAAATTTATGGCAGAGAAAAAAAATATTGAAGAAGAACTTAAAAGAACCAAAGAAGATTTGAGAGATTTGGAAACTTATATCAAAGAGTTTTCTACTTTTTTACCTCTGGCGGTTTGTACGGTTAATCCGGTGGAGAGAATTATTGATGTTAATGCGGCTTTTGAGAATTTGACAGGCTATAAATCAATAGAAATAGTTGGTGGATCAATAGATAAAATTTTTCCGGAAAAGAAAGAAATAGAGAAGATATTTAGAGAAACTCAGGAGAAAAAATCTGTTAAAGGAAAAGAAATGATTTTAGTGACCCGCGGGAAAAAAGAAGTTAATGTTTCCGTTTCTGTTTCCAGAAGAGAAGATAGAGAAGGAAATTTCATCGGTTATTTTCTTTCAGTAATAGATATTTCCGAAGTTAAAGAAGTTCAGGAAGAGATGGAAAAGAAGATAAGAGAGAGAACCAAAGAATTAGAAGAGTCAAGGACAGTTCTTTTAAATATCTTAGAAGACGTTGAAGAGGCAAGAGGTATTGCTGAGGAAGAAAGAGATAAAACACTGGCTATTATTGAAAATTTTCCGGAGGGCCTTTTGCTTTTTGACAGAGAAAACAATCTCTTTTCGGTTAATCCAAAAATTAAAGAATTTTTCGGAATAGAGCCTAAGCGATTGATAGGAATGAATCTAAGAGATTTAAATGAATTCCCCGGTTTTGCTCCTCTGATGAAAATTTTAGGCAAAGAAGAAGTTAAAGATATTTACAAACAGGAACTGGAACTTAAAGAAGATTTGGTAATAGAAATTTCTACTATTTCCGTTCTCAGAGAAAAAGAAAAAATAGGAACATTGGTGATTTTGCGTGACATAACCAGGGAAAAAATTGTGGAGAAATTAAAAACGGAATTCGTTTCTATTGCTGCTCATCAGTTAAGGACACCCCTTTCGGCAATAAAATGGACAATAAAAATGATTCTTGACGGAGATGTTGGGGAGATTTCTAAAGAGCAACGGGAATTATTGAATAAAAGCTATAAAAGCAACGAAAGAATGATTAAATTGATAAATGACCTTTTGAACGTGACCAGAATTGAGGAAGGAAGATTTCTTTACAATGTTCAAAAACAAGATATAATAAAAATAATAAAAGATACAATTAGTCCCTTGAGAGAAATGGCAAAAAAGAAAGGACTTGAATTCGAAACTCGATTTCCCAGAGGAAGAGTGCCGAAGGTGGAGGTTGATTTGGAGAAAATCGGTTTAGCTATTCAGAATTTAGTTGATAATGCTATCCATTACACAAAATCAGGGAGAGTTGAAGTTTCGCTCAAATTTGAGAAAGAAAAGAATCGGTTTCTATTTTCGGTTAAAGACACGGGTATCGGTATTCCAAAATCCCAGCAAAAAAGAATATTTACCAGATTTTTCAGAGCGATTAGCGCTATAAGAGCAGAAACCGAAGGAACGGGTTTGGGACTTTTTATTACCAAGAACATTGTTGAAGCCCACGGAGGAAAGGTTTGGTTTGAATCAGAAGAAGGAAAAGGTTCAACGTTTTATTTTACTCTGCCGGTAAAGAAAAAAGAATTTGAAGGATTTATTGAGGGCTTTTAACTACTAGTAGAAAAGTCGATAATAGAGTAAAAATAAAGGTCTTAAATTTGACACAAGTTTTGTCTAAATTGTAGAATTATATAATATGGCTAAAAAAATATTAATTATTGAAGATGAAGAATTAATGATTAATCTACTGGAAAGAAAACTTGCCCAGGAAGGATATAAAGTCGAGACGGCTAAAGACGGAGAGGAAGGACTGGGGAAAATGAGGAAAGAAAAACCGGATTTGATATTGCTTGATATAGTAATGCCGAAGATGGGGGGATTTGAAGTAATGGAGGAAATGCAGAAAGATAATGAACTTAAAGATATTCCGATAATTGTTATTTCAAATTCCGGTCAGCCAGTAGAATTGGATAAAGCTAAAGAACTAGGGGCTCGTGATTGGTTGATTAAGACCGAATTTGATCCGCAGGAGGTGATTGAAAAAGTCAAAAATCAAATCGGTTAAATATAGCCGAA
>CAYQUV010000001.1:0-57809 GCA_964421005.1 uncultured Candidatus Saccharibacteria bacterium | reverse complement strand
CTTTTGAATAAAAAGACTTTTCTTGATATTTGATAGTTTTCCTTCAGTAATTGTTTTTATTTCGTTTTTATTTCTGTCACTTCTTTTGGTCCGGTTTTTCACCCTCTTTTACAGAATCTTTCTCTTTTATTGGCAATTTTATTGGCTGATTTGTTGATGAAAACTGTTCAATATAATCTATCACAAAACCAATTGTTGTTATCCCCACTAAAATCACAATTAGAAGAAAAACCTTTGATGTATTTATGGTCTTTTTAAAGGAGTGAATTAAGTCTATCTGCTATTACCTGTTTGGGCCGTAAGCCAGATGCCCTTTCTTTTACTTCTCCATTCTTGAAAATGATAATAGTTGGGATACCGACGATTTGGTACTTTCTGGCAATCTCTGGATTCTCAAAGACATTCAATTTTCCAACTTTCGCCTTGCCTTCAAATTCTCTAGCAATTTCTTCAATGATTGGTCCCAGCACTAAACAAGGAGGACAGGTTGGACTCCAAAAATCAACCAAAACAGGCTGGTCACTTTTTATAACCTCCTCTTCAAAATTTTGATCAGTTAAAATTATTTCTGACATGATATTTATTATAATTATAATACTATTGATTACCTCTTCAATGCCTTGACCACCCTATCTATAGCCAGAAAATAGGCTGCATTCCTTAAGTTTATATTTTCTTTTTTTGACAATCTCCAGACATCATCGAATACTCTTTCTAGAATTGCCGATAATTGGTTTTGTACTTTCTCTTTCTTCCATTTCTTTTTTTCTTTTGACTGTAACCATTCAAAATAAGAAGCAATTACCCCACCGCTATTAGCTAGAATATCTGGTACTGATATTATTCCCTTGTCTTGTAAAACTATATCTGCTTCTGAAGTGACTGGACTGTTTGCCATCTCAATTATGTATTTAGCCTTAATTTTTTGAGCATTCTCTTTGGTAATCACATCTTCCACCGCTGCGGGAATTAAAACATCAACTTCCGTCTCTAAAAGTTGCTTATTGGTAATTTGTTTTCCAAGATTTACGTCGCAAACTGAACCTGTACAATAACATCCAGCAATTTTACCTTTCTCTTCTCGACATCGAAGAGTTTGTTCAGGATTAAGGCCTCCGGGCACATAAATTCCTCCTTTTTCTTCAGAAAGAGCTATGATTTTGTACCCCTCCTGAAAAGCAAAATGAGCAAAATTAGAGCCGACATTTCCAAAACCCTGAATAGCTAAAGTTGTTTCTTCTGGTTTGAAGCCAAATGTTTGTTGTAGTTTTTTAAGAATTACTATTCCTCCATAGCCAGTGGCTTCTTTTCTGCCCTTTAAACCCCAAAACTTGAGAGGCTTGCCAGTAAAGGCAGCAGGGAGATTTTCACCTTTAAGTTTAGAATATTCATCTGTCATCCAAGCCATAATTTGAGGATTAGTGTTAATGTCTGGAGCTGGGATATCTACATCCGGCCCGAGCCAGGGAAAAATTCCTTTAACATATCCTCGAGAAAGTCTTTCTAATTCTCCTTTACTTAATTTTCGAGGCTCAACAATTATCCCTCCCTTAGCACCACCAAAAGGTAAATTCGCCAAAGCACACTTCCAAGTCATTAAAATAGATAAAGCTTTGATTCTATTTTCTGAGAGATCAGGATGAAACCTAATCCCACCTTTGTAAGGCCCAAGAGCATTGTTATGTTGTGACCTAAATCCAAAGAAAATTTCTTTTTTTCCATTATCCATCCGAACTGGAATTTGAAATTTAACAAACCTCTGCGGTTCTTCTAACTCCCGGATAGTCTTAGGTTCTATATTTAAAATGTTGGCAATTTTTCTAAATTGTCTTTGGGTTACCGAGAAAAAATTTTGTTTAGGCATAATTTTAAGTTAATTCAACATTATATTAAGCATTTCCTTTTGGGCTTGATATGGGTCCAAAATTAAATCCAAATCATAGACATCCATCAGGCTGAGTTCAATTACAGCTTTTTGAGTAGATTTTTTTGAGTAAATTTTGACCTCCGCAAGTAGAATAATTTAAATTATGAGTTTTTCATCTTAGCCAGAAGAATTGTTCAATCTTTTAATGCTAATCTCTTCTTCTTCGCTTTTTCTTTATTCCTCTTGACCGTCCGAAGCCTCTACTCTTGCCAGACTCTCTTTCCTTAAGAAAAGATGATGAGGGAGAGCTATAAAGTGGAGATGTTAAAGGTGTTTGTTGTTTTCGTTTTACTTCTTCTGGGATTTTTTCTATTGCCCCAAACGGACAGAGATTTTCTCCTCCGCATTTTTCCAGTTTATCTTGATCAATTACCTTGGCTTTTCCCTCTGCTTCGAGTTCAGTTGCGCCGGGACAATTAGCCATGCAAACTCCGCGACCCGTACATTTTTGTTTATTTATTTTGTACATAACTTTTAAATTAGTTTATTGATATTCTAAACTAACCCTGAAATCATAGCTATTCCTAATCCTAAAATAACTAATCCGGAAGCCAGGTCTAAATATTTTATATTTTTTGCCTGCCACTTGGAAATATCTTCAACTTTACTGAGGCCAAGGTAAATTATCCAAACCAATATAACCATTGGCAGGACAAATATTAAATTATAAAGCAACAGAAGCGGTAAAGATTTTGATAGACAGAGACCGGAAAGAATTCCCCCGCAGATAATATAAGGTCCGATGGTACAGGGAAGCAAAAATATGGCAACAAAAGCGCCTACCAAAAAAGCTCCTTTGGTACTGGTTACTTTGGAGATAATTTTATTTACCCTCGGTGAAACTTTACAAACTCCTCCGGCTCTGAAGAAATCTCTTAACTTGAAACAACCAAGGATTATAGCTACTCCACCAAGAATTTTATAAAGATAAACCCTAACTGAAGTTAATGCCTGAATGAGTTGGAAAGATTTGACAATTATCAATCCATAAACAAGATACATTACGAAAACCGAAATAATAAAAGCACTCCCGGCCAGGAGAAGGTTTTTCTTCTTTTCTGGATTATAAGCCAAAATGGCAATCAACATTAAACTCAAAACTGCTAAAGCACAAGGATTGATCGCATCTACTGCAGCCAAGGATGAAATCTGAGCTAGAGTGAGACTTGTTCCGATTTCCTGGAAGGGTAAATTATTTTTTGAAGTAGTTTCTTTCTCTAAGAGAGGTTCTTCTTTTGAGGGATAGCCAGAAATTTCAAATTCTCTGCCGTTCCATTGGAAAATCCACCCCTTGATTTCTATAGCGTTTTCAAACTCCACATATTTCCCGGAGAGAGCAACTTTTATCGGCTCTATTTTTCTGAATTCTGTTCTTCGTAAAACTTGGGGTAAATTTTTAGTTGTCAATAAGTTTTTTAGTAAATCACTGTTTCCCCCTGGCCCTTTTTTCATTAAAATCTTATTTTCGGTCCAGATTTTAGGAAAACCTGGTAAAGCGACAAGGTTTAGCTCCTTGAAATCAATCAACCCCCCGTCAATTAAAGGACATTTATTTTCAACTTCTTTAATTGTTTCCCTGACATTATTTAAAATTGGGCTGTCTCCGGAGATAATCTCTTGATGAGATTTGCCAAGAAAAATTAAAGGGAGACCGCAGCAGGGCGATGGAATCCCCGGTCTGCAATAAGGAAGTTCGTATACTTTGCAATATTCATTTAACAAGAGGGCATTTTCTTTCTGTTGGTAAATCTCGTACTCAATAACAACGAGATTTGGATATTCTGGGAGCAAATCTTCAAAAATAAGGGGGTCGGTCTTAGCACAATGCGGGCAGCCGACTCCTGTAAAGTAGACAGCACAAGTGAAGTCGGTTTGGGGAACTTCAGAAGCAGAAGCAAAATTAGAAGCAGTTGATATTAGAGTAAGGAATATAACCGTAAAAAAAACTATTTTTCTCATAAATTAATAAATTAAAAATATATTTTATTCGGGGAGGATACAGAATGTATTGTTGAATCTGTTGATATAATTGAACAAACCGATAATTGAGACAATTTCTACCATTTCGGGTTCGGTGAAATCTTTTTTCATTTTTTCAAACAACTCCGGGCTGCAAACATGGGCTTTTTGGGTTATTTCTTTTACCAATTGTAGTATCTCTTTTTCTTTCTCAGACAAGTTTTCCAACTTTTCAGCATTTTTTATTTCTTCTTCTTTTGCTCCGAATTTTTTTAACATCTTGCTGGTTACATCAACGCAGAATGGACATTTTAATGTTTGGGAAACAGTATAAGCAATTTTCCATTTTAATAATTTTTCTATTTTTCCTTCTGCCATTATCGTTTTAAACAATTCAAAAAATTCTTTTAGGATTTCTGGCCGGTGAGCCATAACCTTAACCCATTCCGGAACTTTTTTCCCCTGGTTTTCAAAATCCTGATATATTTCTTTTGCTATTTCAGCAACTTCTTCTTTTTTTAAAGGTTTAATTATAGCCATCAGTTTAATGCTTGAGTTAAAAGTTGACCTTTAGAATAAGCTTCAACTAAATTTTTTGAATAAAGAATCTCTTTTTTGATTTTTATTTTGAATTTTTTGGCAATATTTTCAATTTTTTTTCTATTTCCTAAATCTGCTTGGTTTACAATTATTTTACTGGGAATTTTTAGTTTTTTACACAAACTCAGAATTAAATTTAAATCCAGAGCACCCATTGGAGTTGGTTCGGTTACGGCAAGAGCCTCGTTAACATCTAATAAAGCATTGATCACCGGGCAGTGAGTACCGGCTGCCGTATCAAAAAGAACAACGTCAGCCCTGATTTTTTTAGCTAAATCCAGAGCGAATTTTTTGCTCTCTCTGACCACCTGGCCCGTTTCCTCTAATCCTGCTTTTGCTACTCCCGTTACTAGATAGAAGTTTTTTGAATTTTGATTTTTATCTTTTGCTTTTGATTTCTGTTTACTTTCTGATGAATGCCGGTTGCTTTGGGGAATATTTACTTTGTTTTGATAGATTTTTCCAATTTCCTCTTTGTAGGGACGGATTGCTCCGAAAGGACAAACTGTCCAGCAAGCTCCGCAGCCAGAGCATAAATCTTTTATGAAAATTGGATATTCCCCCGGCGCCTGAAAGATAGCATTGTTTCGGCAAGTTTTGGCGCATAGGCCGCACTTTTTGCATTTTTCTTTAATTAATTTTGGAAACTCAGCATAAACTCGGCTTGCTGGTTTTTTTAATTTTTGCCCGGTTAACAAGTAGTCATTAGGGCACTCAACATCACAATCGCAGAGAATTACCTTTTTGCCCTCCTTTGATAATTTACTTGCCAGCAGAACAGCTACCGTTGATTTACCGGTGCCGCCCTTGCCTCCGGTTATAGCAATTTTCTTTAAGAGTTTTCTCATTTATGTTTTTACTCTCGTCGGAGTTTTAAGAAGATTTAATTTTTTTTGAGAAAAATTCTTGATAGCTTCGTTTACTGTTTTGTCAACTCCCTGATAAACATCTACAATATTATCTCTTAGAGTATGGAGGGAAATAGGTCCCATTTCTTTAGTGATTATGGAATCAATTTTTTCCTTGATAACGAAATCGCATGCTTTGAGCCCTGCTCTTATTTTCTCTTTTTTAAAAGGGTTTTCTTTAATGTAAAATCGCTTTACTATCCCTTGTTCTAATTCTAAAAAAATAAATAAAGGGGCTCTTCCAAAATGTAATGAGATTTCCGACTCCAATCCTTTGTCTTTTTCTATCGGAATGCAAATTTTCTGTTTCTTTGTTTCAAAAGGCCGAAGAGAAACCGTGAAAGAATCTACTGTTTTAACTTTGTTTTTTATTTCTTTTTCAATACTTTCTGAAATTTCACTGGCTCTTTTTACACTGAGAGCTTTTCCTATTTTCCCTTCAACTTCTCCAAAAACAAAAGGCCCTGATTTTCTTAACTTTAAATTTTCAAATCCGCGAAGTCCGGAGATTTTACTTAATATATCTTTTATTTTTTTCTCTATCAAAGGATCCGGGGATACATCCATTAGAGAAAATATTGAGTCTCTTGCTGATTCAAAGCCCGCCTCAAAAATAAAAAGTGATATTAAAATTCCAGCAATTCCTTCCAGATAAGAAATATCAAGCAGGGTCGAAACAAGACCCACTAAAACAATAAGAGAAGAGAAAATGTGCATTCTTGATTCTTTGCCGTCTGCGATTAGACTTTGGGAATTTATGCTTCTTCCTATTTTTATTTCGTAAGTTCCCATACCGAACATCACAACCGCATCCAGCAAAGCTACTCCTATTGCTACCAAAGGAATATTTAATTGGTATTTCAAAAATAGCTTGCCAATACTTTCTTTAACAATAGTATATCCGGCAAAGAAGATTAACAGAGAAATCAAAAAAGCAGTTATACTTTCTGCTTTATAAAAACCGTAAGGAAATTTTTGAGTAGGTTCTTTTTTAGCAATTTTCAGCCCCAACCAGGCAGCAAAACTTGAAAAAGAATCAGCGAAACTATGTACGGCATCACCCATTAAAACCACGCTGCCCGAAATAAAACCGACTATTCCTTTAGCTGCTGCTAAAGAAACTGTTATTGAAGCTGCGAGCAAACTTGTTTTTTGTCCTTGTTTAAATATATCTGACATTATCTTCCGAGATTTCTGCCGCTGCTACCTCCGGCTCCTCTGCCACTACCGGGACCTCTGCCACTACCGGGACCTCTGCCACTACCGGGACCTCTGCCACCCCTGGCCCCTCTGCCACTGCCGCCGGCTCCTATGCCAAAATGGCCTCCGATCGAGGGAGATTTAATTTCAGACAATTTATTGGCCTTCCACATTTTGAAAGCTTCTTTGGCAGAGTTTGCCGAATTTGCCAAAAAGACCTTTATTCCGGTTGTCATTAGTACCCCGATAGCATTTGGCCCGATGTTTCCGGTGATTAGGATATTTATTCCTTTATTTGAAATTTCTTGAGCAGCCGATATTCCGGCTCCTCTCATAGCTCTGATTCCTGGATTTCTTAGGGCTTCTTTTAATTTCCCTTTTTCATCAAGAATCAAAAAATATTGGGCTCTGCCGAAACGAGGGTCTACTTGAGAATCTAAATCTGGGCCAATTGATGTAATACAAATACGCATAGAGAAATGGAAAATAATACTGAAATTGAAAAGTATTATTTTGTAAAGTTTATCTTTCTCTTATCATTGGACTCCCGCACTTCGGGCATTTCAGGGTGTAACAGGGGACTCCTCTTTGATGAGGAACTTTATGCTGGCAATCGGGATTGGTACAAATACAGAAATCCCCGGGGCCTAAACCGAAACCGCCCGGCTGACGGTTTAAACCTCGACCCTGTCCGGCTCTTCTACCTTGGCCGGCTCCTCTGCCCTGTCCTGCTCCTCTGCCAGCGCCTCTGCCTATCCCCGGATCTTGCCCCCCGGGGCCCGTTCCATTTCTTAATGGTGACATAAATAATAATTTATTTTAATTTTAGCAAGATAATTTGACCTTTAGAGAACTCATATTTTGAGTATACCTCTGAGATTTCGCCTCTGTCAATCTTCTGTTTTTCTTATTATTCCTCCTCCTAAAACTTCTTCGTCTTTGTAAAAAACTATTGACTGACCGGGAGTAATAGATTTCTGTTTCTTTGAAAAAACCACCTTAAAAAATTTCTCTCCTTTTTTCTTTTTCATCTCGGCTTCTCTCAAAGGAGACTTATATCTTATTTTAGTTTTAATTTTCAAAGGCAATTTCGGTGCTCTTCCTGAAATCCAGTTAACATTTTCTACAATTAGTTTCTTTTTTTTCAGATTTTCTTCATTTTTGGTGACAATCAGAATATTTTTTTTCAAATCTTTGCTTAAAACATACCAGGGGCCACCTGAAATCCCAAGTCCCTTTCTTTGACCGATTGTATAAAAATGGAGCCCCCGATGTTTGCCGATTAGATTGCCTTTTTCGTCTACGATGTTTCCTGGTCTCGCTCCGATATATTGTTTGAGAAAATCATTAATTGATGTTTTGACAAAACAGATTTCCTGGGACTCTCCGATATTTTTGACCGGCAAGCCGAACTTCTTTGCCAAATTTTTAACCTTTTTCTTTTTTAAAGTTCCAAGAGGAAATAAAACTTTTTTGAGAGTTTTTTGATTTAGTTGCCAGAGAAAATATGATTGGTCCTTTTCTTTGTCTCTGCCTTTTAACAATTTATATTCTGTTTTTTCTTTTTTGTTTCTTTTTTTCTCCTGTTTTACGGCGTAATGACCAGTAGCGATGAAATCTGCCCCGAGTTCTCGAGCCTTTTTTAAAAGGAAACTAAATTTAATTTCCTTGTTACAGACGACACAGGGATTTGGAGTTCTGCCGCTTTTATACTCTTTTAGAAAATAGCCGATAACTTTTCTTTTGAATTCTTTTTTTAAATCGAGTACTTGAAAAGGAATTTCCAGAAGTTTAGCCGCTTTCTCCGCTCTTTTTTTTGAGAATTTTGAAGGGTCTTGCCAAAGTTCCATAAAAATACCTCTTACATCAAACCCCTCTTTCTTTAAGAGGGCTGCCCCTACCGAAGAATCAATTCCTCCGGACATTGCCATTACAACTTTTTTATTTTTTCTTTTTATCTTCATAATCTTTTATTGCCATTCTTAAAGCCCTTTCGGCCAGGTTGGTGCAATGCATTTTTTGAGGAGGCAAAGGCCCCAATTTATCGGCAATATTTTTAAAACTGATTTTTCTGGCTTCGTCCAATGTTTTTCCTTTGGCTAAACTACAAATTATATCAGAACTGGCTATTGCAACAGGGCATCCCATTGTTTCAAATTTTATTTCTTTGATGTATTCTTCTTTCTTTTTGCTGACCTTAATATAGATTTTCATTATATCTCCGCATCTCAAATTTTCGGTATCTCCTATGCCGTCAGGATTTTTTATTTTTCCCAGATTTTTTGGGTTTAAAAAGCGGTCGATTATTTTTTTTGAATAGTAATCTTTCATAACTCTGTTTTGTACCCTGAAATTTTTCTCAATCTTTTGACGATTTTTGGCAAAATTTCCGAAACTTTATCAACTTCTTCTTCTTTGGTATATTTGCCGAGAGATAATCTTAAAGAACAATGAGCTTCCGCAGAAGATAGACCCAGGGCTCGAAGAACATGGGATGGTTCCAGGCTTTGAGAAGAACAAGCTGAACCGGTTGAAGCAGCAATACCTTCTTTATCCAGGGCGATTACCATACTTTCTCCTTCAGCTCCGGAAATAGAAACGTTGACATTGTTTGGTAAACGCTTATCCCTTGCTCCCATCAGTTTTGTCCCGGGAATGTTTTTAAGAATGTTATCAATTAGCTTATCTCTCAATTTTTTAATTCTTTCAATTCCACTTTTTGATTTTTCAATTCCTTCAATTGCTTTGCCAAATCCTACAATAGAAGCCACGTTTTCGGTTCCTGACCTCAACCCTCTTTCGTGTCCTCCCCCATAAATTAAAGGGACAATTTGAGTTCCTGTTTTGACATATAAAGCACCAACTCCTTTTGGTCCGTAAATCTTATGAGCGGAAAGGGTTAAGAGATCGACTCCTAATTTTTTGACATCGCAGTCCAGATAATTTATTGCCTGAACAGCGTCGGTATGGAAATAAATCCCGATGGCTGAACTCTGGGGTTTGGAACGTGAGTTTATTTTCTTGATAAGGTTTCCTATTTCAGTAATTGGCTGAATTGTTCCTATTTCGTTGTTTGCGTACATTATGGAAACCAAAAGAGTATTATCTTTGATTGCTTTTTTGAGTTCAGAAATTTTAATTAAACCCTCTTTGTCAACCGGCAGATAAGTAACCTCAACTCCTTCTTTTTCCAATTGGCGACAGGGTTCTAAAACGGCATGATGTTCAATTTGAGTTGTAATAATGTGAGGTCTCTCTTCTCTTTTTTGAGCAGCCCTGACAACTCCGAAGATTGCCAGGTTGTTAGCTTCGGTTGCCGAACCGGTAAAAAAAATTTCGGAGAGAGAGCAATTTAAAAAGTTAGAAATTCTTTCTCTGGATTTATCTATTCCCTCTTTTGCTTTTTGGCCAAAACTGTGAATTGAAGAAGGGTTGCCAAAATCCTTTTCCAAAAAAGGGAACATTTCCTTTAGAACCTCTTTTGCCAAAGGAGTGGTTGCCGCATAATCAAGATATATTTTTTTATTCTCGGGCATATTTTTAAATTAAGTCTTCTAACCTAATTGAATCCAAGGCAGTATTTATTGCTTTTTGAATTTTTAACCAGACCTTTTTACTTAAACAATCTTTTTCTCTCGGGCATATTATTTTTTTGTTCTTGGCTAAACAAAAAACCAGCCTGGAGTCTTTTTCTAAAATTTCCACAATCTCTTTTACTTTTATTTTTCCCGGGGAACGGGCCAAGATATAGCCGCCTCCTTTCCCTTTTTTGGCTCTGACCAATCTTTTTCCTTTTAATTTTTCCATTATTTTTTCAAGATAGTCCCGGGGAATTCCTTCTTTTTTTGAAATTTCTTTTGAACTGGAAAATTCTTTTTCTTTGTAATTCTTAGCCAGAAAAACCATTGCCCTCAAACCGTATCTAGTTTTGGCTGAGATTTTCATAGATTGAACTTAAACCCGACTTTTTTGGTCGGTTTTAATATAACATAGCAGAAAAAAATATCAAGCCTACTCCTTTGTTGAGAGTCCTTTATTCAAGGGTTCTTATTTAAAGCCTGATAATTGACTTTAAAAATAAAACTATTAAAATGAACAGAGATTACTTTTCGGGGCATAGTGTAATTGGTTAACATATGCGCTTTGGGAGCGTAGGATTCTCGGTTCGAGTCCGAGTGCCCCGACCAAATGCAACTTTCCCGATTGCTGGGGAAAGGAGATGGCTCGCTCCGCGCCGCTCAAAAAAGATTCGTCCAAAAATTGCGACCAGACAAAATTGTTTTTTGCAATGAGAGTGACATTGTAAAGAATAGCCTATAAAAAATCAAATAAGTTTTAAAGCTATGACTCAAAAATTTTTGTTAGTTGCGTTGGTATTTATTCTATTGGCGGGTGTATCTGCTGCGGCAGTGCTGTTTCTTTTTCCTTATCAGCCGGACCAGCCTCTTCAAGCAGATGATACCGGCTCAACTCAGCAGGGCATACTGGATGTAGTCGATGCCAATAACAAATTTGCTTTTGACCTCTACTCTGAAATGGATAAATCTGAAGATGGAAATATTTTTTATTCTCCGTACAGCATTTTTGCTGCCCTGGCAATGACTTATGAAGGAGCAAAAGGGCAGACAGCAGATGAAATGAAATCCGTTTTTCATTTTCCGGAAAGCGATATTTTGAGGCCGAATTTTGCCGCAATTTATAATAATATCAATGAGGGCGCTGAAGATTACGAATTGAAAACAGGCAATGCTTTATGGGTTCAATACGATTATCCTTTTCTTGAGGATTATATGAACAGGGTTGAGAGATATTATGGTGGGAAGGCAGCAAATGTGGATTTTGTCAAAGAAACCGAAAAATCAAGAGAGACTATCAACAGTTTCATAGCGGAGCAGACAAACAATAAAATTAAAGATTTGATTCCTGCCGGGTTTCTGGACTCTATAACAAGACTTGTCTTGACCAATGCCATTTATTTTAAAGGGATTTGGGAGTGGCAATTTGATGAATCTGATACTCGGGAGGGAGATTTTAAGATAGCGCATGATAATATTGTAAAAACCCAAATGATGAATATGAGACCGGATAAGGCGATGTTTAACTATGCTGATATAGGAGATTTACGGATTTTGGAACTGCCGTACAAAGGCGGCAAAATTTCAATGCTAATATTGCTGCCAAGTGAAAATCTTGATGTCATAGAATCAACTCTCACAGCAGAAAAACTTGATGAGTACAAGTCCCAGATGAAAAAAACGAAGATGGATTTAATATCAATTCCTAAATTTGAGTTTGATACTAAATATTTCATGAAGAAAACTTTGAGCGCCTTGGGAATGCCGACCGCTTTTTCCCAAAATGCTGATTTTTCCGGAATGACAGGGGAAAGAGATTTGTTTATTGATTTTGTTATTCATCAAGCCTATGTCAAGGTTGATGAAGAAGGAACAGAGGCAGCAGCGGCAACTGCCGTTGGTATGAAACTAACCGCCATTGAACCGGCAAATGTTTTCAGAGCAGACCATCCTTTTATATTTATAATCCAGGAAAAAGAGACCGGGAATATCCTGTTTTTTGGCAGGTTAGTTGACCCGACAGAATAAAAACTCAATCAAGGACACTGTTTACAAGATTTGATTGACAAGTTATTTAATTTAATTTAGAGTCTTAAACAGATAGTTTTATGGAAAAATATTCCAAAAAAAATCAAATTGATTGGTGGAAGAACTTTACAGCGAAGTTCCTGTAAAGTTCTATTTTTAATGTAGAGATTATAAAAATAAAAAATACTTAACCTCTCCAGAACTTTACAGGAGAGGTTTTTAGTTCTTTAAAAAAGAAGAAAATCCAATAGTTCATTGAAAACAGAATAAAAAGAGAAAGGAGAAAAAGATGAAAACGAACGAAGAGCAAAGATTTCTTTCCCGGTTTAATTTTCAGAAAGAGATGAAAGGATTTGTTGGTATTGAGAGAGAGCGTTTTTTAACCAATTCAGATAACGGTTTTGTTCCTCAGGCGGAAAATTTTCTTTCAGCGATAAGCAATTCCCTTTGGACCTATGAACTTTCTGCTTGTCAAATTGAAGACAGAACAAAACCTTTTAAAGAAATCAAAAAAGTCAGAGATGCTCTGGTTGAAAACGATAATTTAGGGAAAAATGTGGCTGAGAAACTCAGTTTGCATCTTCAAGCGATTGAAGTTGGCCCAGAAGATATGCCCCTGACAGTTTATCCTGACCCCCGTTATTTGAGGATTGTTTCTAAAATCAGCCGTGAGCGTTTGTCGGCCGGTTGTAGGGTTGCCAGTATCCAAATACATTTTGGTATGCCCGATTTGGAAACAGCGATTGAGAAATCCAATATAGTGAGAGAATATCTTCCCTTGCTTTGTCGGCTTGGCGACCATTCCCAAGGCAGACGGTTAGCTTTGTATAAAAAAATGGCTCCAAACTGGAAACCGCCTCAATACCGAAATGTTGAGCACTTTTTTGAAGTTGCGCGCCAGCAGGGTTTTAGTGAGAATCCCAGAAATTGCTGGCATCTTATCAGGATAAGTATTCATGGGACAATTGAACTAAGGATGTTTGGAACAACTGACGATTTGGAAGAAGTTTTAAACTGGATAGAAAAAGCAAGAGAGTTCATTGAACTCTAAATTAAAAGCCCATCTTTTAAGGGTGGGCTTTTTAATTCCGGAGGTAATTATTATTTGTCTTTTTTGCCAATGAAAAAGCTTTAAAATTCAAACTCCAATATTTTTGGGGAAGAACTTCTTTCATTGCTCCGAGAACCGATTTTTCTTTTAAGGGAATTATTTTTTTAAAAACTCCATAACCTAAGAGATACGTTCCGGCCAATACCGGCTTATCCAATTCTTTTTTGGTAATTTCTGTTGCCGGGACTAAAAAAACTTTTTTTGAGAATTTTTTGACTTCTTTTTTTACTTCTTGGCTGGAAGGAGTTTTTTTAGCGCCGAGAATCGGCTTGATAAAGTCGTTAATTAAAAATATTGTTTGTTTCTTTGAGCCATACCGGCAGGCTTTCAAAGCCTCTTGAGTTTCAAGAGAAATTATCAAATCTGCTCCTCCTTGTCTGACTAAAGGAGAATATATTTTCTTGCCAAAGCGAATATGGGTTTCAACCGAGCCACCTCTCTGGGATAATCCATGGAGCTCCGAAGTTTTGATATCTTTTTTTTCTGTTAAGCTGGCGATGGCTAAAATCCGAGTTAAAGTAATTATTCCCTGTCCTCCCACTCCGGAAAGCAAAATATTAAATTGTTTAACATTTTTAGTCATTTTTAATTGATGAATTTATTATTTAACGAATATGCACGGCCTTCTGGCGATTATAACAGATATTTCTTTATTTTTTATGAACTGTTTGATAGTTTTTATAAATTCTTTCTGGTTTATTGGGTCAATAATTTTTAGATTTTTGACACCGCAAGCCCTGACAATGTCTTCAATTTTTATTATTGTTGTTTCCTCTCCCATCCCGGTTTTACTAAGCCCGGGATGAGGCTGATGACCGGTCATTGCCGTTGTTTTGTTATCCATAATAATAATTAAAGGATTTGATTTGTTGTTAACGGCGTTTATCAAAGCCGGGATGCCGGCGTGGAAAAAAGAAGAGTCACCAACAAAAGTGATAAGTTTTTGATTTGTTGTTTTTTTAATTCCGTGAGCTATCCCTACAGAAGAACCCATACAATAAAGATAATCCTGAATGTTATGAGGGGGCAAACCGGCTAACATATAACAGCCAATTTCTCCTCCAAAAATCACCTCTTTTTTATCAACTGCGTTTTTTACTCCCTGAAACACCAGCCAGTAAGGGCAGCCGGGACAGAGTTGGGGGAGCCTTTTCGGGAAAGCAGGAAGTTTTGGTTTGGAATTAGACTGGTTGATGGGTAGAGCCCATCTTTTACCAGTTACTTTTGCTACTGCCTCAATTACATATTCCGGTTTTAGTTCACCTATAACAGGCAAAAGATTTTTTCCGGAAATTTCAAGATTCGGATTAACTTCACAAGCTAGTCTCTTGACTTCTTTCTCCAAATAAGGTTCAAGTTCTTCAACTACCAGAACCTTTTTCAGCTTTTTAACGAAATCTTTTATTTTCTTTTCAGGTAGAGGATAAAAGAAATTAATCTTTAGAATTGGCAAATTCAACCCGAGTTCTTCTAATGCTTCTTTTGTATATAAATAAGAAACACCAGAAGCAATTATTCCAATTTGGGATTTAGAAGATTTTGTTTTGGAGGTTTTATTTAAATAATTTTTTTCAGAATATTCTTTTTTAATTTTCTCAATTTTTTCGAGAAGCTCTTTTTTCATTTCAAGAACTCGGGGCGGCATGGTTACGAACTGGTGAGGGTTTTTGACGAATTTCGCTTTTTTAGCAGAAGGAGAGATTTTTTCCAACTTAACCGGAGCCGCCTGTAAAGCTACCCTTGTTGTTTCCAGAAGCATCACCGGGATTTTATATTTTTCAGAAATTTCAAAAGCAAGTTTTGTAAAATCTTTACATTCCTGGGGAGTGGCTGGAGTAAGAGTTGGAATATGGGCCAATAAACTTAGAGCCCTCGAATCTTGTTCGGATTGAGCCGAGCTTGAACAGCCCGGATCGTCGGCAATAGCAATTACCATGCCGGTTTTGACTCCTGAATAAACGAGAGGCATTAAAAAATCAGAGGCAACATTTAAGCCGAAGTGTTTCATTGCCACTAAACTCCTTATCCCGGAAAAAGCCGCTCCGGCAGCAGCTTCCATAGCAACTTTCTCGTTGGTTGAAAATTCAAAGTAAACCTTGGCTTCTTTTGCTATTTTTGAAAAAGTATTCCCGATTTCAGAAGCCGGGGTGCCCGGGTAAGTTGAAACAAATTTAACTCCTGATTCCAGAGCTCCCCGGACTATTGCTTCGTTGCCGAGCAAAATCAACTCTCCTTTATTTTTTAAAATGTCAGTCATAATTTTTTTCATTGTATTATAGATTTCATTATACTTCAAGAATTGAAATCGACCAAGTTTTGTGATATATAATAGTGGTATATAATAATAGTGAATAATGCGACTTGTGCTCCGATATCCTTATAGATATTCTTATAGATGTCTCTATACAATATAATAGATGTCCCTATAGCTCAATTGGATAGAGCGTGACCCTGCGGAGGTCAAGGTTCCCCGTTCAAATCGGGGTAGGGACACAAAATTGAGTTAAACTTTACTTTGAATAAGAATTGAGATAAGATAATTATCATATGATAAAAGCAGTTAAAACATTTTTAAAACCGTATTTGAAAGAAGATTTGCCGGACATCAGGCCGGGTGATACCGTCCGGGTTTACCAGAAAATCAAAGAAATTACCAAACCTAAAAAGGGTAAAGGGTCAAAAGAAGAGGAAAGGGAAAGAACCCAGATTTTTGAAGGAGTGGTTTTAGCCAAAAAACACGGCAAAGGAATTTCTTCAACCATTACCGTCAGAAGAATTATTGACGGCGTCGGGGTGGAGAGAATTTTTCCTTTACATTCCCCTTCTGTTGAAAAAATTGAAATAGTTTCTAGAGGAAAAGTAAGAAGGGCAAAACTTTATTACTTAAGAAAGAGAGTGGGCAAGAAAGCAAAATTAAAAACAAGAGAGTTTAAGGAAAAGAAATAATAATAAGAATAAAAGCCCAGGTGGCGGAATCGGTATACGCGATAGCTTGAGGAGCTATGCTCAATTTTTGGGCGTGTGGGTTCAAGTCCCACCCTGGGCACAAATTTTAATTGGGGCGATTAGCTCAGCTGGCTAGAGCGTCTCGTTTACACCGAGGAGGTCGTAGGTTCGAGTCCTACATCGCCCACTATGCCGCGGTAGCCAAGGTGGTCACGGCGCATGTCTGAAAAACATGAGATTCCGGTTCGACTCCGGACCGCGGCACAAAACAAGAAAAAAATTTGCGGGAGTAGCTCAGCTGGTAGAGCGTTTCGTTGCCAACGAAAAGATCGCGGGTTCGAATCCCGTCTCCCGCTCCAAGTTTTAATTTTTAAGGGCCCATAGCTCAGCTGGCTAGAGCGTCCGCTCGGCATGCGGGAGGTCGTGGGTTCGACTCCCACTGGGTCCACATTTCGCAACATGTCAAATGTGGTGTCTGCTGGACGATGTCAGAACTTTCTTTGAGCAAAATTCAGAGGATTTTGTCTATTGACCTGTCCCTGAAAGAGATACTAAAAATTAACAAAATTAGATTTGGTACATTAAAAAGGAGAAAAAAATGGAAAGAGAAACAAATCTGGAGATTCTTGAAATTTCCGATGAGCTTTCTCATACCGGTCTATCTGTGAAAGAAAGACTTCAAGTTCTCAGTGAAAGAATTAACAAACTTTTGAAGAAGAGATGTTGTATCTATATGGTAAACGAGAACGAAAAACGTTATTTTTATTTGTTGGCCGGCCATCCAAAAGAATACCACGGAATAGGAAAGAAATTTTCTTTTGACGAGCACCGTCCTCTGGAAAAAGTATTGAGAGAAAAGAAATCTGTTTTAATAGAAGATATAGAAACCAGTTCTCTTTTAACCAGGGAACAGAAAGAATGGTCTCGGGGAGAAGAGACCAAATCAATATTGTTTGTTCCTATAATGTTTTTGGGAGAAGTTTTAGGAATTGTAGTTCTGGATATTCTTAGAGATGATGAAATATCCGGAGAAGAGATTGACCTGGTCCAACAAATCACTTCTCATATTGCTTGGGCTATTGTTAATGCCACAACCTATGAAAAATTGCAGAGAAAGGAAAGGGCATTGGCTAAAGCGGTGAGATTAGCTACTTTAGGTGAAGAGTGGTTGAAATTAGCCCATGAATTAAGAAATCCTCTGGCAACTCTCGGAGGTTTTGCCGAGAGATTAGCCGGGTCATTCTCAGAAGGCGACTCTCGAAAGGAAATAGCTGAAATAATTGTGAGAGAAGTAAAAAGAATGGAAGAATGTCTGAAAAACCATCTGGAGTTTGGTCGTGAAGAAACTCCTTTAGCACCTCTTGACCTTAACTCTTTAATTCTTGATTCTCTCAATGATTTCAAAAAACAATCAAATTTTCCCAAAGAACAGATAGAAATTGAGTTTTCCAGTCAATTTTCTCCTGTTTTAGCCAGTTCCTTCCAGTTGAAAAAAGTATTCCTCAACATTTTCAAGAACGCCCAAGAAGCAATGGAAGGAGGAAAAGTTGAAAAAAGTTTTATCTGGGTGAGGACATGGCGGGAAAATAATTTTGTTTGTGTGGAAATCAGTAATTCTTCTTTTGGCCAAAAGATCCCGGGAGAAATATTGGACAAAATCTTTGAGCCTTTTTTCACGACAAAAAAAGAAAGTACCGGTCTTGGACTTTCAGTGGTTTATCAGATTTTAGACCTTCATGATGCTGAAATTTACTGCCAGAGCGATGAAGAAAAAACATCTTTTTTAATGAGATTTCCCTTGACTCTTTGAGTTTTCAAATTTATTCTAAAGTTTCGTAATCATTAAATTTGCGGAGAAGGTTCTCCGCAAATTTTTATTTAATAACTTGCCCGAAGGCAAACATACGAAAGGTTCTTATTTTGACTTAATTTTAATTTAATGGTATCTTAAAAATTGGAGGAGTGCTTCTAATTGGCTGAGAGAATTGTTTTACCTGTAGAGAAGCAAATATTGGATTGTCTAAGATTGCTTGTGTATCTTATTTATGATAGTGATATGGCTGATTTGGAAATAAAATATAAATGTTATAAACGGGTTGTATTCCTTAAAGGAGGACAAAGAATTTTTTTGAAAAGAATCCAAAATCAATTAGGTTTAAGCTTAAAAGAATTTGCCGCACTTGCTGGAATCCATGCAAGGTCGATGACTGATTGGAAAAGAGAAAAATTTTTAATTTCATTACCTGGTTTAAAAAAACGCTGTCAAAAAGCAGGAATTCCTTTACCAAAAGATATTAAAATAAAAGAACCGTTTTGATATGTCAATAAAGGCGCTAAAGTTGGCGGATTATCTGCACATAAAAATATGGTAGGATGGGCGGAGACCCGGAATATCGTAAGAAGAAATGGTGTGAATGGTGGGAAAGTAAAGGAAAGTTTATTGATAGAAGCAAATTCTTTAAAAGAAAACCTATCAAGAAGCCAGAGTTTTCTGAAGATTTGGCTGAGTTTGTTGGTATTGTTTTAGGAGATGGAAATATTACACCAAGACAAGCGACAATAGTTCTTCATAAGTTTGATGATAGAGATTTTATACAGTACGTTAATAATCTTTTTCAAAAACTTTTTAAATTAAAACCTTCAGTGCGAGAAATAAAAGGAGAAAATATAGTAAATATTGTTGTCTCAAAAACTGAACTAGTGGAGTTTATGCTTAGTGTAGGATTAAAAATAGGAGAGAAGGTCAGGCAACAGATAAGGGCGCCTTATTGGATTAGGAAGTCGGAATTTTTTACTAAATCATGTTTAAAAGGTTTATTTGATACCGATGGATGTCTCTATATTGATGGACATCCTTATAAAGATAAAGTTTATTTTAACTGCGCAATGAATTTTACAAATCGATCTCTTCCGATTCTATTTTTTCAAAACAAAATTAGAACAATTTGGACTTCATCCAACTCGTAATACAAAATTTAGTGTTTTTTTAAGAAGAGAAAAAGAAATTATTGATTACTTTCGGATAATAGGGTTTTCTAATCCAAAACATCTAAATAAATTTAAACAATTTTTTAGAAGTAAATATGGAGAGGTACCGAAGTTTGGACATAACGGCGCGGTTTCGAAAACCGATGGTCCGTAAGGACACGTGGGTTCAAATCCCACCCTCTCCGCCAGTTGGAAAGCATTGAGGCTGGCTCGCCCTCTGCGAGGGCTCGCCAGCCGATTTTATTTAGGCGCAAAATTGAATTTTTTGTCTTTCAAAATAAAGTTCGAGCCAACATTTTTTCAGGTTCTTTGGCGGTTTGCTTTTTGCTTCCGCTTCAAAGCGAAGCGAGCAGAAAGGGAGCCCGGGAGGAATTCCGCCCGCCGAGCCAATCGCGCGCAAAATCAGTTCGGATTTTTTCAAATACACACCGCTTTTTTCCAAAAAGGTATCACGAAAAGTTACTAGTAAAAACGCCCTTTCGGGGCGGTTTTTTAAAATTTTTTGCTTGAAATAAGAAAAATAATGAGATAAGATGCTTTATATGGTTGAAGAAAAAGAAAAAATTGAAAAAGAAGAAATAACCAAGCCGCCGGTAGTGGTTGTTCTAGGCCATGTTGATCACGGTAAAAGCACTTTGATTGAAAAGATTAAAGACATAAAAATAACCGAAAAAGAAGCAGGAGGAATCACTCAGCATATCGGAGCTTATGAAATTGAGAAAGGCGGTAAAAAAATTACTTTCATTGATACTCCCGGTCATGAAGTTTTTTCGGCAATGAGAAGCAGAGGGGCTAAGGTGGCTGATATAGCTGTTCTGGTGGTTGATGCGACTGAAGGAGTAAAAGCTCAGACAAAAGAGGCAATTTTAGCCTGTAAAAAAGCCCAGATTCCAATAATTGTTAGCTTGAATAAAATCGACAGACCGGAAGCCCAGGTGGAAAAAGTAAAGAAAGAACTTTCTGAAAACGGAGTTTTAGTCGAATCTTTGGGAGGAAAAGTTCCGTCTATTCTCACTTCCGGCAAAACAGGCGAAGGAATAGAAGATCTTTTAGAAACTATTCTTTTGGTGGCCGAAATTGAAGATTTGAAAACAGTTATTTCGGGTAAAGCTGAAGGAACAGTTATTGAAAGCCTTCTTGATGCCAAAAAAGGACCGGTTGCTACTTTGCTCATAAGAAAAGGAATCTTGAAAGAAAATGATGTTTTAGGTACTTCCTCTGCTTGCGGCAGGGTTAAAAGTTTAACCGATTTTCAGGGAAAAACGATAAGAGAAGCTTTCCCCTCACAGCCGGTTCAGGTTTTGGGGTTTGAAAAAGTTCCTAAAGTCGGAGAAAAATTCAGAGTTTTCTCTGAACTTGAAGCAGCCAGAGAAGAAATTCAAAAGGAAAAAGAAAAGGAGAAAGAAAAAGAATCTCGGGTTCTCTCAATATCTGAGGGGAAAAAAGTTTTAAACATTATTTTGAGAGCCGATGTTCTAGGTTCCTTGGAGGCAATTGAAGATGTTTTGGGGAGTATTCCTCAGGAAGAGGTAATTTTGAGAATTATAAAGAGTGAAGTTGGTAATATCGGGGTTTCTGATATTCAACTTGCCGAAAACTCAAGAGCTAAAATTTTCGGCTTCAGGGTAAAAATGGATGAGAACGCTCGCTTTTTCAGCCGGCAAAAAAAACTTTCTCCTAAAATTTTTGAAGTAGTTTACGAACTTGTTGAAGAGGTAAGAAAAGAAATGGAAAAACTTTTGACTCCAGAAACAAAGAGAATTGACCTGGGTAAGGTTAAAATTTTAGTTTTGTTTAAAAAAAATAAGGACAAACAGATTGTCGGCGGCAGGGTGATTGAAGGAGAGATAACAAAAGAAACAGAAGGCGAGGTTTTAAGAGATGGAGAAGTAATAGGCAAAGGGAGAATCAGGAGCATTGAGCAGGAAAAGAAAGAAATTGCTACGGCCGGCAAGGGGAAAGAAATCGGGATTCTGTTTGAGGAGGGGCCGGATATTGAAGAAGGGGATGTATTGGCTGTTTTCAAGACCGAAAAAGTCAAAAAAGCCCTGTAAAAATTTTAATTTCAACTGATGTCAGAAAGAATCAAAAAAATAAACAGTTTAATAAAAAAAGAATTAGGTAAAATTATATTGAAAGAACTAAGTCTGGCAAAAAATATTCTGGTTACCGTAACCGAGGTTGAAACCTCAAAAGATTTAAGCCAGAGCAAAGTTTTTATTTCCGTTTTCCCCGAGAAAGAAGCTAAAAAAGTTTTGGTAGCTTTAAACAGAGAAATTTACAATATCCAGCAGATTTTAAACAAACGTCTGGAAATTAAATTTGTGCCGAAAATAGAATTCTTTGAGGATAAAGAATTGCAAAGAGAGCAGAAAGTTGATAGAATTTTGAGCGAACTTGAAGAAAATCGAACCTTGAAAAACCAGAGAAATTAAGATTTAATTAATGTGATAAACAGTTTTGGCCAGGTAGCCAAGCAGCAAGGCATTGGTCTGCAAAACCAATATACGCGGGTGCAAATCCCGCCCTGGCCTCAAATTTTGCCGCGGTGTCGTAATTGGTAACCGAGACGGACTTAAAATCCGTTGGGAATTTTCCCGTGTGGGTTCGAGTCCCACCCGCGGCACTACCAATTATTGTTTTTTCGTTGGTGCACTATCTTCAAAAGATTGTTCGAACAATTTTAACTATTGTTTTCAAAACCAATTTTTTAATATCCGCCCTGCTCTTTTTTGCTCTTCTCTTAGAAACAAAAAACCCCACTGCTTGGCTGTGGGTTTTTAATTGAGAAAATTTCGCGAGAACTTTTTAATCAATAAAAATTTCAGCTTCGACTATTTTTGCTCCGAAATTTTTCGCTTTCTCATAGGAATCCATCCAAATATCAAATTGATAAGGCCCTTTTCTACTGTGCATTCTGTCCTCGACTATGAAAATTTTATCTCCGTAGATCTCGGGGAACCTAACCTTTGTCCCAAAAGGATACTTATTATTTGCGACAATTCCATCTCTTACTTTGTTTCCTGAAGCTGTAATAAAAGGGTCGCCCTGAGTTTCCCAAACAGAGGAAGAGTAAGCAGTGACTAATACTTTTATTCTTTTTATCTTTTCGGAATCTTCCCGGAGAATCGGGGATGTTAAGGGGAGGAGGGTTGTTTCTTGGTAAATTGGGAAAGTTGAGAATTCTCCCTCATTCATTTTATCTGTAATAAAAAACTCATCTGCCATTACTTTTTCTTTTTTGAGCAGAAAAATCGGGGAAAAAATAAGAGTTACCGTTAAGACCAAGAGAGTCAGAAAGTGTAGATTGTTGGGCTTTAACATTTAATAATATTCTCTTAAGATAATCCAGGAAAGGAAAAATGTCAAGCCTGAGAATAAATTCTCTTTTTGATTGATTTTTCTAATTTTTGATGGTAGAATTTAAATTGTTAAATTATAACCATAAGGTGGGTTG
The DNA here is from genome assembly GCA_964421005.1 of uncultured Candidatus Saccharibacteria bacterium. Classification (GTDB taxonomy): domain Bacteria; phylum Patescibacteriota; class Minisyncoccia; order Minisyncoccales; family CG1-02-41-26; genus CAYQUV01. Next base: position 35,110 of record CAYQUV010000001.1, on the reverse strand, counting down.
GCTGAGTGGTCCAAAGCAGGAGTTTGCTAAACTCCGGGGATTTAAAAAGTCCCCCGCAGGTTCGAATCCTGCACCCACCGCCAGTTGGAGGGGTGTTCCGAATTGGCTAAGGAGCCGGTCTTGAAAACCGGTGCCAAGAAATTGGCGTGTGGGTTCGAGTCCCACTCCCTCCGCCAGATGTCCAACTTCGAACCAAATTAAGTTTAAATTATGAAAATAGTTATTTGTGGAAGCATGACCTTTGTAAAGAAAATGACAGAGATTGGCAATGGTCTCAGAAAATTGAATCATGAAATAATTTTGCCAAAGTTTACAGAGGAATATGCTAGAATGGATAATTTAGATGAAATTCATTCTGAGTCAGTTAAAAATAAAATAGATCATGATTTAATTAGAGATTACTTTAAGGAGATTAGCAACGCTGATGCAATCTTGGTTATTAATGAGGATAAAAGCGGTATTAAGAATTATATTGGGGGCAACTCATTTCTTGAGATGGGATTTGCGTATGTGCTTAATAAAACAATTTTCTTACTTAATCCAATCCCAGAAGTTTCATACAGAGATGAATTAGAAGCGATGCAACCGATTATCTTAAATGGCGATTTGGGAAAAATAAGTTAATAATTAATAAAGAGCAAGTTTAGGGACTTTAAAATAATCAGGGTTATCTTGATAAATTTTTCTTAGTTTCCGAATAAATGGGTCGATTTGGGATAAAGTTGATTCGAAATTCGGGACGTTAACACCGAAAAAAGATTCTCTCCCACGGCGGAAAAGAGAGAGTTTGGGTAAAAAGAAGATTAAGAAAAAGTAATAATCCTAAACCTCTTATAAGGAGGGTATTAATAAAGGTCGTAAATTAAAATTAAGAAACGAAAATTAAACCTATGGAAAATCTTGTTCCTTTGTTTGCAACTAACCAGATGCAGTGGATTGTAATTTTATTAATGATTGATATTGTCTTTGGAATTATCGGCGCTATTGTTAAAAAAGATTTTCTTTTCAGAAAATTGGCTAATTTTATGAAAGGGCCGCTTCTGGGCTATGTTCTTGGCTTTGCTGTTATTCAAATAGTAGGGCAGGCTTTGCCCAGTTTAGATTTTATCGTACCAGTAGCTTTTGTTTTAATAATAATTGCTTTATTGGCTTCCATAATTGGAAATTTAGGAAGAATCGGATTACCTTTACCGAGAAGTTTAAAGAAATAAAACTAAAAAACCCCGTTGGAGATTCTGTTTCCGGCGGGGTTTTTTTGATTCTCAATATCAATTATTTTCAGCTATGTTTCGATTATAAATTATTTATTCTCTGGCTATAACAATTCCCCAGACCTCTTTAGCCCCCGCTTCTTTCAGAACTTTACTACATCCTTCTAGGGTCTGACCGGTGGTAAAAACATCGTCAACCAAAAATATTCTTTTTCCTTTGATTGTCTGATGATTTTTTATTAAAAACGCATCTTTGACATTCTTTTTTCTTTCTTCTCTGGAGAGATTCGCCTGCGGTTGAGTCCTTTTAATTTTTATGAGATTATTAGTCTGGAGAGGAATTTTAAAAAATTCTGAAAGAATTTTTGCGATTTCGCTTGATTGATTGAATCCTCTCCACTTTTCTCTTTTATAATAAAGAGGAACAGGCAGAAAAAGAGAACTTCCGGATTTTTCGAAAAAGTTTTTGTTCCCGCTTAGAAAGAAATGTGCTATTATTAAAAAAGCCAAAGGTTCCCGGAGGGTTTTTAGAAAAGGCTGATATTTAAATTTTCTGATAAGATTTCTTACTAGACTGTTTTCGTAGGATGTAGCCGAGAAAAGTCCATCGAGATTCATTTTCTGATGAGCTTTACATTTCCCCTTTTTTTCGGTGTCTTCTATCCTGACCCTGTTTGGCTTTTTACAAAAAGGACAGAACTGATATTCTGATATTTCAATTGTGCTTAGACAATCCTGGCAGATTAAATTTCCTTCTTTGCCGCAGCGCAGACAAAATTGAGGGAAAAGAATGTCCAAGAGGAGCTCTTTAAGGAATAGAAATGACTTTTTGCCAAGAGGAAATTTTTTCCGCATATTATATAATAATCTCTCCGAGGGCAATTTCTCCGATGGTGGTTTCCGCTGGTATAATTTCTGCATGGAGATTTCCTGTTATTATACCAAAATGTGAAATCTATAGTATAATAAAAAAAATATTTCTAAACCATTATGGGTATTTTTTCAAAAAGTTGTTTAGGTATAGATATTGGAGCCTCTTCAATAAAGATTGTTGAAATTTCCAGTTTTGCTAAAAGAAAAAAATTGAAAAATTACGTTGAATTTACTATTCCTTCCGAGACTCCTGCTTTAAAAACATTTCAAGGAGAAAGTTTAACCCTTTCAAGCGATAGGGCCTCCGAAATTTTAGAGGCGCTTTTAAAAGAAGCCAAAATTAAAGAAAAAAAATCCGCCTTCTCGCTACCCGATTTTTCTACTTTTTTTACTTCTTTTTCTCTGCCACCAATGAGTAGAGAAGAAGTTCCTCAGGCAATTGAGTTTGAAGCTCGTCATTACATTCCCGTTCCCTTATCCGAAGTGACTTTTGATTGGCAGATAATCGAAAAAAAGGAGATATTCCCGGGAGTAGAACTTAAGGTATTGTTAGTTGCCGTTCCCAATAAAGTTCTGGCAAGTTATCAAAGAGCAGCAAATCTGATCCAGATTGAACTGAAAAGCATGGAAGCAGAAGTTTTCGGACTTATCAGGTCATCGATTCCAAAAGCACTTGCAAAAGAGCCGATATGTTTGGTGGATATTGGTTGGCAAAGTACAAGCGTCAGTATTGTTGAGAAAGAAATACTCCGGCTTAGTCACAGCTTTGACGTTTCCAGCCAGAGTTTAACAAGATCTTTGAGCAAAGAACTCAGTGTTGATTTAAAAGAGGCGGAAGAACTTAAAACGAAATATGGTTTAGACCCGAAAAGAAAAGATATCGCTCAGATTCTTCTCTCTCAAATTGACTCTCTTGTTTTTGAGATAGAAAAAATTTGTCGGAATTACTACCAGAAAGAAGGCAGAAATGTGAATCATGTTATAATTGCCGGAGGAACAGCAACTCTTTTTGGGCTCCGTGATTATCTGGAGAGCAAAATGAAAAAGAAGATTATTCTGGCCGACCCTTTTTCAAGTATTTCTTTCCCTGCTTCCCTTAAAGAGCGTTTGAAAGAATTGGGTCCTTCGTTTGCCGTAGCCGTAGGTGTGGCTTTAATGGGTTTGGAAAGTTAATCACCCTTTTCTAAATTTTAATTTATTGATAAAATTAAGTAATATGGCAAAAGAAGATTTAGTAAAAATTATTCCGAGAGCAAAACCGAAGGCGCCCTTTTATGTTAACTTGTTTTTCTGGCTTTCCGTGATTCTCTTGCTTGCTCTGGTCGGTCTTTACTTTTTTCTGGATAACCAAATTCCATCTTTAGAAAAAAAGATAAAAAAATTGGAAACGGATCTTAAGCCTTCCGAAAGTCAGAAAATGCTTGAGGAGGAAATGCTTTTTCTCTCTAAAAGAATTAATGATTTCCCTCAGCTTTTAGCAAAACACAAGTTTACTTCCAACCTTTTTGATTTTTTAAAAGAATTCTGTCATCCTCAGGTTCAGTTTACTTCTCTTGAAATAGACACTCAAGAATCCAAAGTGATCTTGTCGGGAATAACGGAAAGCTTTTATACTCTGGGAGAACAAATTTTAGTCCTTCAGGAAAAAGAAGAAATTAAAGGTCTCCGACTTTCCAGAGTATCTTTGGACAGGGAGGGAAAAGTTAATTTTGATTTAGCTTTTACTTTCTCCGAAAATCTTATTAAAAAATGAAACGAATTTTAGCTACTACAATTTTACTCTTTATTTGTTTTTTAGCGGTTGTTTATTTTATTCTTCCTCAATACTCGGATTTTAAACTTTTGAGAAGTAAAATTTCACAAAAAGAATCTCTGATTCAAGAAAGAAATATCTATTTTTCAAATCTTGAAGAAGCATCAAACAAACTTGAAAAATATGCTGAATCTCTGGAGAAAATTAATTCGGCTCTGCCCTTAAGGATGTCCCCTGCTTCTTTATTAAGTTTCCTTCAGGAAAAAGCTTCGGAGAGCGGTTTGGCAGTTGGAAGTATGGGCATAATCAAAGCTCAGGAAGTTGGAGCAGAAGAAGAAACGGCAGGAATTAAAGAAAGTTATTTTTCCCTTTCTGTTGTTGGTACGCTTTCTTCTCTGGAAAACTTTTTGAAGGTTATTGAAAATTCGTCAAGGATGATTGAAGTTGAAAATATTTCTCTGACAACAACCGAGGAGGGTTCTCTGGCAATCACTCTTAGGTTGAAGGTCCATTCCTATTAACTAAAAAATTGATTTGAAAGATGTTTGAAGAATATTACAAAAAAAAGAATGTCAGATACTTAATTTTAGGGGTTGTTCTCGTTTCTTTGATTATTTTGTTCAAAGAAATAATCTTAAAACCGGCTCCACTGGAAGTTCCTAAGATAATTCCTTCTTTTACCAAAATTGAGATTGACTTCAAACTTTTGGAAAGTCCGGAGATTGAAAAACTTTCCATTTTTGAAGAGATTTCTTTGCCGGAAGAAGTTGGTAGAGAAAATCCTTTTGAACCCTATTAGCCCGGATTTTATTAAAAAGCGATAAAAAAAATTGTAAGCTGAAAAAGAAAATCTGACTTATGTCTTTAATTTATTCCGGTAAATTTTTATGGATTTAATTCAATATTTAATTGAAAGAAAAATTCTAAAAAAAGAGCAGGGTATTAAGCTTAGAGGTAAAGTTAAGAAAACCGGTTTGAGTCCCGAAGAAGTAATTTTAAAGGGGAAACTTATCGGTGAAAAACAGCTTTTTAACTTAAAAAGCGAAGCTTTGAAAATTCCTCTTCACGAGACTCCTGCTGAAAGAATTTCGGTGGAGGTTCTTTCTATTATTCCCAGAGAATCAGCTGAATTTTACAAGATGATTCCTCTGGCCCTGAAGAAAGCAAAGAAAGTTTTAGAAGTGGGAATGGTTTTTCCCGAAGATCCCCGAGCACAAGAAGCGCTTAAGTTTTTAACCAGACAACAGAAATTAACCCCTGAAGTTTTTTTGATTACCTTTTCCGATTTTGAAAAATGTCTAAGAAGTTATCTTGTCCCGGAGAAAGAAATGGAAAAAGCATTGGGAAGATTGGAAGAAGAATTAGAGGTGGAACCGGAAAGAAAAGCAGGAGTTAGAGAATTTGAAAGATTGGTTGAAGAAGCGCCGGTTATTAAAATGGTTGCCGTTATTTTACGGCAGGCTGTTGAAGGAGGTGCCTCCGATATCCATATTGAGCCAACCCGAGAAAATCTGAGAGTTAGATATAGGTTAGACGGGATTTTATATACCTCTCTATTTTTGCCGATGAAAGTTCACCCGGCTATCATAACCAGGATTAAAATTTTGAGCGGTTTGAAAATTGATGAAACCCGGTTGCCGCAGGACGGAAGATTTTCTACCATTATCGGAGAGAAAAAAATTGATTTTCGAGTTTCAACTTTTCCCACAAGTTTAGGAGAAAAAGTGGCTCTCCGTGTTCTTGATCCGGAAGAAGGAATGAAACCTCTGGATAAATTGGGTCTTAGCGAAAAGAATTATAAAACTCTTAGCGAAACTATTGAAAAACCTTATGGTCTTATTTTAGCAACGGGTCCTACGGGTTGTGGTAAAACCACTACCTTATACGCCATTTTAAGAATTTTAAATAAAACCGACGTAAATATTATAACTCTGGAGGACCCGGTGGAATATTTCGTTGACGGCATCAATCAGTCACAGATAAACACGGAAATTAATTATACTTTTGCCAGAGGTCTTCGCCATATTCTCAGGCAAAGCCCCGACATTATTATGGTTGGTGAGATTCGGGATGCGGAAACCGCTTCTCTGGCTATTCATGCCGCTTTAACCGGTCATCTTGTTCTCTCAACTCTCCATGCCAATAATGCCATAGGAGTTATTCCAAGATTAATTGATATGAGAGTCAGACCGTTTTTGATTCCACCAACCCTAACCTTGGCAGTCAGCCAGCGGCTTGTCAGGACTCTCTGTCCCTATTGTAAACGAAAGGTGGAACTTAAAGGAAAAAAGAAAAAGTATATTTTAGACAGAATTAAAAATTTGCCCAAAGAAGTGATAAAAGATTTAAAACTTAAAGAACCTATCTTTATCTATCAGCCGAAAGGTTGTAAAAAATGCAATTTTAAAGGATATTTAGGGAGAATCGGAATATTTGAGATGTTAAAGATGACACCTTCTCTGGCTGAAATTATTGTTGAGAAACCAACCGAGGGAGAAATTTTGAAAGAGGCAAAAAATCAGAGAATGGTTTCAATGGAAGATGATGGAATCTTAAAGGTTTTGAAAGGAGAGACATCGCTTGAAGAGGTGATGAGAGTAACCGAAGAAATGGGCATATAGTTAACAAATTTTTTAGCGGATTGAATTTTGAATATGGATTATAAAACACAACTTAGAAAACTTCTGGAAGTGGCTCTCGAAAAGGGTGCTTCCGATTTACACATTTCCGTCGGTCACCCGCCGGTTTTAAGAATTAACAGGAGCCTTGTCCCCTTAAAAGAGGAAAAAGTAATTACTCCTGAAGATTCTCAGGGTCTGGCTTTCAAACTGATGGGGGATAACCAGATTGAAAAGTTTTTAAGGGAAAAAGAAATTGATTTTGGTTATAATTTTGAGAGAAAGGCCAGATTTCGGACAAATATTTATTTTCAAAGCGGAAATGTGAGTATTGCTTTGCGGCTTATACCTCGGGAAATCCGGACAATCGATGAATTGAATCTTCCCCCAATTTTACATTCTTTAACCGAGGCTTCCCAGGGGTTTGTTTTAATCACAGGCGCTTCTTCTCAGGGTAAGTCCACAACTTTAGCTGCTCTGATAGACGAAATAAATCACAAAAGAAGGGAGCATATAATTACCATTGAAGACCCGATTGAATATGTCTTCAAGGATGATAAATCGTTGGTTGACCAGAGAGAAGTTTTCAGCGACACGCTGAGTTTTGCCAGAGCGTTGAGATCAACATTAAGGGAAGACCCGGATGTAATTATGGTCGGAGAAATGAGGGATTTGGAAACTATTTCAACCGCTCTGACGGCAGCTGAAACAGGGCATTTAGTTTTTGCAACATTACATACTAATTCAGCCAGTCAGACTATTCATCGGGTAATTGATGTTTTTCCTCCTCATCAGCAGAATCAAATCCGGGCGCAATTGTCAGGCTCTTTGCTGGCTGTGGTTGCCCAGAGATTAATATTAACAGTTAAAAAAGAAATTGTTCCGGCTTGCGAGGTAATGTTTAATAATCCGGCAATTAGTAATTTAATCCGGGAGAATAAAATCCATGAGATTCCGGCAGTAATTGAAACTTCGGCAACTGAGGGAATGATTCCATTTAACAAATCTTTGGCTGATTTGGTAAGAAAAGGAAAAATTGAAGAAAATACCGCTATAGCTTATTCTCTTAACCCTCAGGATTTGAAAAGCAGATTAGGGAAAGCTCGCCGATAGTACTTTCCAGAAATCGCTCGCTTTTTTTTCGGTTGTTTGCTTCCTTTTTTTATGCGTTATAAATATAAAGCCAGGACAAAAGAGGGAAAACTTCAAAAAGGAATGATTGAGGCTTCTTCCCGGAAAGCCGCTCTTTCTATTTTAGAAAAATATGGTTTGTATGTAACTTCTTTGAAAGAAACTGAAAAAGCAGGGATTTTAGGGAAGGAAATTTTTTTTCGGGGAATTTCTTCTGAAGATTTAGTTACCTTTACCCGCCAGCTTGGGGTGATGTTAAAATCGGCTATTTCACCGGTTGAGGCGTTGAGGGCTCAGGTAACTCAAATTGAAAATCCTCGGTTCCGTGAGAAAATCCTGAGAATATCAGAATTAGTAGAAGGAGGAGAGAGCTTGAGCCGGGCTTTTTCTATGTTTCCCGATGTTTTTGACCCCTTTTACATAGGAGTGATTAAATCTGGAGAAGTTACCGGGAAACTGGCAGATTCTTTAGGTTATTTGGCGGAACATTTGGAAAGAGAATATAATCTTAACCAGAAGTTAAGAAACGCTATGATTTATCCTATTTTTGTTATTCTTGTTTTCATAGCCGTTTTCCTTTTAGCAATTTTCTTTATTATTCCAAAATTGATTGAAGTTTTAGAAGCATTTGGAGGAGAACTTCCTTTGATAACAAGGCTGGTTATATCGTTCACAGATTTCTTCAAAAAGGGTGGCTGGTTAATAATAGTTGGAGTACTGGCAGTTTTGTTTTTTCTTCCTTTCTATCTTAAACGTTCGGAAGTTTCAAAACGTTTCTATGACAGATTTCTGCTGAAAATTCCGATTATCGGTGATTTGACCAAAAAAGTTTACTTAACAAGGTTTGCTGAAAATCTATCTGTTTCTCTTGCTACCGGTTTACCGATTACCCAGGCTTTGAAAATCACCCAGGATATTATAAACAATTATGTTTATCAAGAGATTATAAAAGAGACAAAGGAAAGAGTGGCAAAAGGTGAAAGTATAAGTTCTGTATTTTCCCGCTATCCGGAAGAAATTCCTGCCTTCTTGCTTCAAATGATTTCAACCGGAGAAAAAGCAGGAAAATTGGATGAAACTTTGATGGAAGTAGTCAGATTTTACAGAGAAGAGATAGACAGATTAACTTCAACCATTTTCAGTATTATAGAACCCCTTATAATTCTCGTCTTGGGGATAGGAATAGCTGTTTTAGTATTTTCAATTTTTATTCCTCTGTTCAAAATTGGTCTTGGAGGAATAGGTACTTAAAGACTGTGGAAAAGTATCGGTTGACTTTTGTTGTTTAACATTTGAAAATAAAATAAGACTCTGTCAGCAAAGTTCGCAAAACCTTGAATGTTTGCCTTCGGCAAGCCATTGTCTAAGAACATGCCAGTTTCGCTCGCTGGATCTTGAGAACTCTGAATGTTTGTCCTTTTGGAATCTCGTTTAAGTAAGTAATATGTAACAAAAAACCAATTTTGTATTCCTTGGCGAGCCTTTAAATAAATCAATGGCTCGATTGGGAGTAAAATTGAAAAAGGTCGATTTTAATTAAAACTTAAAAAATAAAATGAAATTACAAAAATCAAGAGGTTTTACTTTGATTGAATTGTTAGTAGTTATTGCTATTATCGGTATTTTAGCTTCGATTGTTTTAGTCAGTTTTCCGGGCGCTACCAAAAAAGCAAAAGATTCAAGAATAATTTCTGCTATTGCCCAGGCAAGAACAGTAATGACTTATATTTACGCCAATGATGGAGATTATGATAATTTCAACTGTTCTCATGAGGATATGTCTGCTCTTTGTGCAGAGATTGCCAATAATAATCCCGATGGAACTAATCCGACTTTTCAGTATAATCCAGCAACCAATTCTACGACAACCTGTATATATTCTGCTTTGAATGCCGGAGGTTACTACTGCGCTGACAGTTCCGGAAGAGCCGGCGTCACCACCAGTACAACTCCTTGTCCTGCTACCGGTGAAGCGCTCTGTCAGGAAGTCAAGGGTTAATTTTATTACGGTTAGCTGTTAATATTAATATTGTCGGCTAAATGGTTTATTAAGATTGCCCAGAAGTTTTTCTTCTGGGCAATTTTTGTTAGAATAGAGTAGAAAAAGAATATCTTTCTACTATATTATTGGTTCACTCGGTCGAAATGTAAAAATAAATTTTTCCACTTCTTTCTCGTTGCCAATAATAAAAAAATGAGTATTATTCTTTATTTAATTGTTTTTATTTTTGGGATCTCTTGCGGCAGTTTTTTGAATTGTGTAATTTATCGGTTAAAAGAGAAAAAAAGTTTTTTAAGAGGCCGGTCTTTTTGTCCCTACTGTTGTCATCGGTTGGGATTTTTTGATTTGATCCCTATTTTAAGTTTTCTATTTTTAAGAGGTAGGTGCAGGTATTGTGGCAAAAATATATCTTTACAGTACCCTCTGGTTGAAATAGCCACCGGAGTTGTATTTCTCCTTGTTTTTAGTCAGTTATCAATCACCGATTTTAATTTCCAAAACCTTGTTAATCTCAGTTATTTGTTGATTATTTCTTGCCTTTTAATTATTATTTTTGTATATGATTTAAAACACTATATTATTCCGGATAAGATAGTTTATTCTGCTATTTTGATAGTTTTTTTATATCAAATAATTTTCAATCTGCCTCCTGCTCGTTTATGTTTTCAAAGCGCTAATTTCTACTCTTCTTTCTTAACTGCTTTTTTAGCGGCTGGTTTTTTCTTTTTAATCTGGCTCATATCCCGGGGTAAATGGATGGGTTTCGGTGATGTCAAGTTATCTTTTTTAATAGGTCTTTTTCTGGGATTTCCTCAGGTTGTGGTAAGCTTATTTTCAGCTTTTTTTATCGGTGCTATAATAGGACTGATACTGATAATTTTTCGTAAAAAAAATTTACAAAGCCAAGTCCCTTTTGGTCCCTTTCTGGTAACAGGAACTTTTATTGCTTTATTCTGGGGACAAAATTTAATTAATTGGTATCTCAATTTATTATAGAATTATTATGAACCAGGGCCTTACTTTAATTGAACTTTTGGTGGTTATAGCTATTATCGCCATTCTTTCTTCTGTATTATTTTTGGGAAAAAGCGGCGAAGAGCAAAAATTGGTTTTAGAAAGGTCAACTTATCAGTTAGCCCAGAATTTAAGAGAAGCCCAGGAGATGGCAATGGGAGCTGAAGAAAAAGATTGCGACGGAACAAAAACATATAATTTCGGTATTTATTTTGAGGTTGCCTCTACCGCTTATTATCTTTTCGCTGACTGTAACAATGACAAAATTTACAATTCTCTCAACGACAAACTCTTGAAAGAGATTGAATTAGAAAAAGGGGTTCAGATTCAGAGTTTATTGCCTTCTTCCCCTTTGAGTGTTGTTTTTTCTCCACCTGATCCCATTTGCTACATAAACGGAGAGGGTTGGGGAAGCGAAGGAATAGTAACTCTCTCTTTTGAAACCAATATGAGACAAGTTAAGATAAACTCGGCTGGGAGAATAGAAATATTAGATTAAATTCATCAAGAATTCAATCGGGATTTGTCCGAGATTTAGTTTAGATTCACTCAGGCTCATCCCGGAGTATAGAATAAGATGATTAATATTAATTTTTTCCAGAAAAATTTCCAGAAAAATATGAGAAAAGGTTTTACTCTGATTGAGGTAATAGTGGCTATTTCCGTGATTACCATAGGAATTATTGGGATTTATAATCTAGTCCCCAGGATAGTTTCTATTACCTCGGCCAATGCCAATAGATTCATTGTTTCCCAACTTGCCAGAGAAGGAATTGAGGTGGTAAGAAATATCAGAGATACCAACTGGCTCCAGGGTCGATCTTTTGATACGGGCCTGGAGCAGGGAGAAAATTACGGAGTTCAATATAACGGAGATTCATTAATAGATAATTACGGTTCAGTCCCTCTTCAGTTTAACGCTGAGGGCTTTTACGGTTACAATGGGAAATTCGGCTACAGCGGTGGAGTGGACACCGGAATAAAAAGAGAAATTATCATTAAAAAAATTAATGATTATATTTTAAATGTAAAAGTTAAAATAACTTGGCCAGGAGAGAGAGCGTCTTTTGTGGCCGAAGAAAATTTATATGACTGGCAATAATTTGTATAACTTATGGAAAAATTATTTTTTAATTTTAACTGTTTGAGAAATAATCCGGAGTCAAAACCGTTCCGAAAATCGGGTTTTACTCTTATTGAGCTTCTAATTACTGTTACCATTTTTTCTATCGTTATTTTAGCTTCGTTGAATCTTTTTACATCCGCTTTCAAAGAACAAAAAAAGAGTACAGAATCCGCTTATCTTTTAAGTGAGGCATCCTACGTTACAGAATATATTGCTCGTAGTTTAAGAATGGCTAAAAAAGATACTCAATCGGCTTGTATTGCCCAAAACCATAATTTCGAAATCCCTCTTCAGAGTCACATAAAATTCTTAAATTATAACAAAGAATGTCAGGAATTCTTTCTTGAGAATAATGTCTTAAAGGTAAGAAAAGACGGAGTTACCCAGGTTTTGACTCCCTTAAATCTTTCAGTAGAGAGTTTGAGGTTTCAAGTAATAGGCGAAAGTCAAGATGATTCCATTCAACCAAGAGTAATTTTTACTTTATTGTTTAAAACAACGGAAATAGAACCTCAAGAATTAAACATTCAAACCACAATTTCTCAGAGGGATTTAGATGTTAAATATTAATTCTTAATATTAATTCTCTATGAAAAAAGGTGTTTCTCTTTATTTGGCTATCGTTATTCTTTCCGTTTTAACTACTACTCTTCTGGCTCTGGTTACTATTTCAATGAGTCAGATAAGAATAATCTGGACACTCGGAGATTCAATAACTGCTTTTTTTGTAGCCGATACGGGTATTGAACATTGTTTGTATAGAATCAGAAAAGAGGGCAATTACAGCGGATTTTCGGGGAATCTTAACGGTAATTCTTATACTGTCACTGTGACGCCGGGTGGAGAATCCGGCTGTGCTCCTGATAATTATTATTGTCTCAAATCCATTGGCAGTTATAAAAAAACAAACAGAGCAATTGAGTCGACTTTCTGAATTGTTAAATCTTTAATATAACCGATTTCTAAAATGACCAAATCCGAAATCACCCCAATCTCCGGCTTGAGACTACAACCAGCAGACGCGGCGCTCCGCTTTGTGGAAACGCCTCACGTCTTGACCAACCACATCATCCTATGCCTCGCATCGCTTCCAATAAGCACATACCTTCGGTTTCTTAAACCGTCCTGTTTCTATAAGGGATGATAGCAAGGAATATATTGTTTTGAACGAAACTTGTGGTTCATATTTTTCCAATACGGAGTGATTTCAAACTTTTTTATGACTAAAAAAGAGGCTAAACTTAGAATAGAAAAATTAAAAAAGGTAATTAACCATCATCGTTATTTGTATCATGTTCTTGACAAACAAGAGATTTCGGAGAGTGCTTTGGATTCTTTAAAAAAAGAACTTTTTGATTTAGAGCAAAAATATCCAGAATTTATTACCGAAGATTCCCCTACTCAGAGGATTGGAGGAGAGCCTTTAAAAGAATTTAAGAAAACTCGCCATCCTAAGCCTATGCTTTCTTTTAATGATGCTTTTTCGAAAGATGACATGCTGGATTGGGAGGAGAGGATTAAGAAACTGCTAACCCAAAAAGAGATTGAGAAACTTGACTATTTTGTTGAATTGAAATTTGACGGATTAGCCATTGAATTAATTTATATTGGGGGTGTTTTAAAAACTGGTTCAACCAGAGGAGACGGAAGAGTGGGTGAAGATGTTACTCAGAATTTAAAAACAATCGAATCAATTCCCTTAAGATTAAGGGGCGAGAAAGAAGTAATAAACGACCTGAGGAAAGAAGGGCTGGAAGAAATTGCTTCTTTTGTCAGAAAGAAAGGTTTAAAAGAGGTTGTTGTCAGGGGAGAGGCGTTAATTTCGAAAAAAGAATTTGAGAGAATAAACAGGCTTCAGGAGAAAAAGGGCTTGCCAAAATATGCTAATCCGAGAAATATAGCTGCTGGCTCAATACGTCAGCTTGATCCAAATGTGACTGCCTCCCGGAATTTAGTAGCTTATTTTTATGATTTAATTTCCGAACTTGGTCAGACAACTCATCAGCAAAAACACAAAATTTTAAAAATTTTAGGATTCAAGACCCATAAAGGAACAAAATATTGTAAAAACTTAAAAGAAGTTTTTGAGTTTCACAAATTTTGGCAGGAGAAAAGAGAAACTTTACCTTTTGAAATTGACGGAGTGGTTGTTCAGGTTGATGATAACCGGATTTTTCAGAAATTGGGAGTGGTTGGCAAAGCCCCCCGGGGAGCAATTGCTTTTAAATTTCACCTGAAACAAGCTGAAACTGTTATTGAGGACATAAAAGTTCAGGTTGGTAGAACGGGAGCTGTTACTCCGGTTGCTTATTTAAAACCGGTTAAAATAGGAGGAGTGACCATTACCCGGGCTACTTTACACAATGAAGATGAAATAAAGAGATTGGGGGTTAAAATCGGTGACACTGTGATTGTTGGCAGAGCGGGTGATGTGATTCCCGATGTTGTTAAGGTTTTGAAAGGCTTGAGAAGCGGGAAAGAAAAAAGTTTCAAGATGCCAAGGAATTGCCCTGTTTGCGGAACTCGTTTAGTTAAGCCCGAAGGGGAGGCAATCTTGAGGTGTCCGAATCCAAAATGCGCTGCCCGTCGGAGAAGATATCTTTATCATTTTGTTTCAAAATCTGCTTTTGATATTGAGGGTTTGGGCCCCAAAATAATTGACCAGCTTTTAAAGGAAAATTTGATTACTCAAGCCGCCGACCTTTTTGAATTGAAGGAAGGTGATTTAGTTCCTCTTGAAAGATTTGCCGAAAAATCGGCTAAGAACTTAATCAAAGCTATTCAATCGAAAAAAGAAATTACTTTTCCCAGATTCATTTACGCTCTGGGAATAGCGGGTGTTGGCGAAGAAACAGCGCGGCTTTTGGCAGACCGTTTTCAGAATTTAGAGAATCTTAAAAATGCCTCTCAAACTCAACTTCAGAATATAAAAGACATAGGTCCTGAAACTGCTAAATCAATTTTTTTGTTTTTTCGGGAAAAAAGAAATCTTCGTCTTTTAGAAAGATTAAAAAAATCAGGGGTTAAGATAAAAACTCAGGAAAAGGAAAAAAGAGGGAAGAAGTTTTCTGGCAAAACTTTTGTTCTTACCGGAACTCTGGAAAAATTCACTCGGGAAGAGGCTAAGGAGAAAATCCGGAGTTTAGGAGGGAATATTTCAGAATCGGTTTCTAAAAGAACTGACTTTTTGGTGGTAGGAGAAAATCCCGGTTCAAAACTGGACAGAGCTAAAAAATTGGGGATAAAAATCATCGGCGAAAAAGAATTTTTGGAAATGATAACTTAACGATAAGTTAATAATAAGCAAATGATAACTTGATGCTAACCCAATTATGAGAATCCTAAATTTTTTAAAAAAATTTAACTGGTCTTTAATTTTGCCTGCCTTTCTGTTAACTTTTTTGGGATTGCTGAGCATTTATAGCATTTCCCTGGAGAGAGGAGATTTTTTTAATTTTAAAAAACAATTGATTTTTTTTATTTTATCTGTTTCTTTATTGGTTGTTTTAAATTTTCTTGATTTCAGATTTTTAAAGAAGAATTCTTATTTTGTTCTAATTTTATATTTTGTTTCTCTTTTATCTCTTTTCGGTTTAATTTTTTTAGGGACCGAAATAAGAGGAGTTAAAGGATGGTATAAAATAGGACCTTTTTCTTTTGACCCTGTTCCCTTTTCGGCCATTTTTTTGATTATTCTTTTGAGTAAATATTTTGCAACCCGTCATGTTGAGACTAAGAGATTTAGGCCGATTTTCTTTTCTTTTTTTTATCTTTTATTCCCTTTGATTTTGGTTCTGGCTCAGCCTGACCTTGGTTCCTCTCTTGTTCTGATTTTCGTCTGGCTGGGCATTGTTATTTTTTCCGGAATAGAACTTCGCCATTTTTTAATTTTATGCCTTGTTTTTTTACTGCTGGTTGTTTTTGGTTGGCAGTTTTGGTTGAAAGATTATCAAAAAGAAAGAATTATGAGTTTTTTGAATCCGGAAGTTGATCCTCGAGGAATTTCTTGGAATATTAACCAATCAAAAATTGCCATAGGATCAGGCGGTCTTTTTGGTAAAGGGATTGGTAAAGGTTCTCAATCTCAGTATGGTTTTTTGCCTGAACCCCAGACCGACTTTATCTTCTCTTCAATAGCTGAAGAAACAGGATTTTTTGGAGTTCTTGTTTTGATGCTTTCTCTCGGATTTCTTTTCTGGAAGATAATGAAAATTGCTCTTTTTTCTGAATATAATTTTAACAGATTATTTGCTTCGGGGTTTGGCTTTTTATTGCTGTCCCAGAGTTTTATTAATATCGGCATGTGCCTGGGACTTTTCCCGATAATCGGTATTCCTCTGCCTTTTGTTAGTTACGGAGGTTCTCAACTCTTGGCTTTTTATTTAGGGCTTGGAATTTTGGTGAGTTTAGCCAAGCCAGAAAATTAGTGATAATTAAATAGGATTGGATACAATGAGGTACAAAACACTTGACAAATTTTTGAAAAGAGAATAAAATTCTAAATATACCAAAAAGAATCTTGTGAAATCCATTAAATTTTTAAAAAACATTGTTTTTTAAACTTTTTTCTCTTTCTGGAAAATAAAATAAAATCTGTTAAGCTTCCTTCTTTGGAGGGATGTTTTGGTATCTGGCGGAGTTTTTAATTATATTTATTTGTTTTTGTGTTTTTGGTTTTTAATTAATTATGAGAATTAAAGATTTCTCAAAAACAAAAAAGGTTCTTCTTCTTCCTCCTCTGTTGATTTATCAACAAGAAAGCTGGAAACAGTTCTGGCAGGAAGGATTAATGGAAGTTTTTAGAGAGATTTTTCCTATTCAGGATTATACCGGAGGGCAGTTTGAAATTGATTTT
Organism: uncultured Candidatus Saccharibacteria bacterium; assembly: GCA_964421005.1. Classification (GTDB taxonomy): domain Bacteria; phylum Patescibacteriota; class Minisyncoccia; order Minisyncoccales; family CG1-02-41-26; genus CAYQUV01. The sequence continues at coordinate 18,527 of CAYQUV010000001.1, read as the reverse complement.
GTAAACTATATATTGGGCAAACCAAAATATAAATCAGGGGACGATGCCAAAGAAAATAATGATACTTTTGAAGCTCCCCTGAAAGTTAAGGCGAAACTTCGCAATCTGAAGACAGGAGAGATAAAAGAACAAGAAGTTTTTTTAACGGACATTCCCTTGATGACAGAAAATGGAACATTTGTAATCAACGGGGTAGAGAGAGTGGTGGTTTTCCAACTGACCCGTTCCCCCGGTGTTTTTTTTACTTCCCGGGTGTTCCAGGGCAGAAATCTTTTTGGCGCGAAAATTATCCCATCTCGGGGCGCCTGGCTTGAGTTTGAAACAGATCCTTCTGGTTTCATAGGGGTAAAGATTAACCGCCAGAGGAAAGTTGCCGCGACAACCCTGTTGCGAGCTTTTGGCTACGACTCAACCGAGAAGATAAAAAAGGCGCTTTCAGAGATAGATACGGGCGAAATTAAGTATCTCAAAAAAACTCTTTCTCGGGACATGGCTTCAAACCAGGAAGAGGCATTAGTCGAGATTTACAGAAAGCTTAGACCCGGAGATTTAGCCAGTCCTGATGCTGCCAAAGATTTGATTTGGAATATGTTTTTTAATTTCCAGAGATACGATTTTAGTAAAGTGGGGAGATGGAAAACGCTCCAGAGATTGCCTGAACTCAAAGAGAAGTTGAAAAAACCGAGCAGAAAAGAAGAAGAAATTCCGTTTGAAGATAGAGTTTTGAAGCCGGAAGATGTTTTATTTACTATCAAAGAAATAATCAGATTAAACAACACTCCGGGAGCGCAACCGGATCATATTGACCATCTGGGAAACCGGAGAGTAAAGAATGTTTCTGAACTTTTAGAGTCAAGAATCAGGGTAGGTTTAATGAGATTAAAAAGAGTTATTCAGGACAGAATGTCCACCCTTGATTCTGCCACTTTAACTCCTTCCCAGCTTATAAATCCGAGGCCGGTAATGGCAGTAGTCCAGGAATTTTTTGCCTCCTCCCAGCTTTCCCAATTTATGGACGGGGAAAATCCCCTCTCAGGGGTTGAGCACAAGAGAAGATTAACGGCAACTGGTCCTGGCGGTTTAACAAAAGAAAGAGCCGGATTTGAAGTAAGAGATGTCCAACCTTCTCATTATGGGAGAATATGTCCTATTCAAACACCGGAAGGTCAAAATGTGGGACTAATTTCTCATCTTTCTTCTTATGCCAAAATTAACCCCTTTGGTTTTTTAGAGACCCCTTATTTCAAAGTTAAAAACGGGAAAGTAACAGATGAAGTTGTTTATCTTACGGCGATCGAAGAAGAGAAATACAACATTACTCATGCTGGAGTTGAACTCGATAAAAACAACAGAATTGTTCCCAGAGAGGTTAAAGTCAGAAAAGGAGGAGAACCGCAAACTGTAGAGAGAGAGAAAGTTGATTTTATGGATGTTTCTCCGAATCAACTGATTAGCGTAGCTACTTCTCTAATACCCTTTCTCCAGAACGATGATGCCAACCGGGCTTTAATGGGGTCTAACATGCAACGCCAAGCCTCTCCTCTGATTTTGCCCGAGCCCCCGTTGGTTCAAACGGGAATGGAAGAAGCAGTAGCCAGAGATTGTGGTGAACAAATAATTGCCGAATCCCAAGGAGTTATTCAAGAGGTTGATGCTTCTCATATCAAATTCAAACCCAATGATTCAAAACCCATTGTTTATAAACTTAAAAAATTTAGCCGAGGGAACCAGTATACTGCTTATCATCAAAGGCCGACGGTTAGAAAAGGCCAAAAAGTAAAGAAAGGAGATATTTTGGCTGACGGAACAGCAATTTCCGAAGGAAAACTGTCTCTGGGAAAAAATGTTTTGGTTGCTTTTCTTTCCTTCCGAGGAGGCAATTTTGAAGATGCAATTGTTCTTTCCGAGAGACTTGTTAAAAAAGATACTTTCACCAGCGTCCATATTGAGGATTTTACCTGCGATGTTCGGGAGACAAAGCTCGGACCCGAGATTACTACCTGTGATATCCCGAATGTTTCTGAAGAAAAGTTGAAGGATTTGGACGAAGAAGGAATTGTTAGGATCGGAGCAGAAGTTGGGCCGGGCGATATATTGGTGGGCAAGATTTCTCCGGGAGGGGAAAAATCTTTAACTGCCGAAGAAAGGTTATTGAAAGCTATTTTCGGTGAAAAAGCAAAAGAAGTAAAAGACAGTTCCTTGAGATTGGAACACGGAAAAAGAGGAAGAGTGGTCAAGGTTAAAATATTTTCCAGAGAAAAAGGCGATAAATTGGAACCCGGAATAATCAAAAGAGTCAATGTGGAAGTGGCGGAAATCAGGAAAATAAAAGTAGGTGATAAGTTAGCCGGACGTCATGGCAATAAAGGTGTGATTGCTAAAATCTTACCGGAGGCTGAGATGCCATTTCTTGAAGATGGTACTCCGGTTGATGTTATCTTAAATCCTCTGGGAGTTATTTCAAGAATGAATATCGGTCAGATTTTAGAAACTCATCTTGGCTGGGCGGCTAAAAAATTAGGTTATCACGCTGTTACCCCTGCTTTATTTGGAGCAACCGAAGACGATATTAAAGAAGAGCTTCTTCTTGCCGGTTTGCCGAAATCGGGCAAGGTAACTTTATATGATGGAAAAACGGGAGAACCTTTTCCTCGTCAGGTGATGGTAGGTTATATGTATATTATGAAACTGATTCATATGGTTGAAGACAAAATTCATATGAGAAGTATAGGTCCTTACTCTCTGATTACCCAGCAGCCCTTGGGAGGAAAAGCTCAGTTTGGCGGTCAGAGATTTGGAGAAATGGAAGTTTGGGCTTTGGAAGGATATGGAGCATCCCATTCTTTACAAGAGATGTTAACCATCAAATCCGATGATGTTCCCGGAAGGACGGCAACTTATGAGGCAATTTTAAAAGGCGAAGAAATTAAAAAACCGAATATTCCTGCCTCTTTTAATTTATTGCTCAGTGAATTGAAATCTTTAGGATTGGATGTTGAGGTGAATAAAGTTATTAGAGAAGAAAAGGAAGAAACTAAAGAAAAGTAAGAATCTTTTATCTTTGCTTTTGGTAAGTTTTTGATCGAACATGAAAATTTAATTTTTAATATATTAAAGTTTTAATATTTAATATTTATGAAAGTATCTGACCTTCAATCAATAAGAATAAAAGTTGCTTCTCCCGAGAAAATTCTAAGCTGGTCTTATGGAGAAGTTAAAAAACCGGAGACAATAAATTATCGGACCCAAAGACCGGAAAAAGATGGTCTTTTTTGCGAAAAGATTTTTGGTCCCTCTCGGGATTATGAATGTTACTGCGGTAAATATAAAGGGATTAGATACAAGGGAGTAGTTTGCGACAGATGTGGAGTGGAAGTGACAAAAAGCCAGGTTAGAAGAGAAAGAATGGGCCATATAGTTCTTGCTACTCCTGTCTCTCATATCTGGTTTTTAAGAGGAATCCCCTCAAGAATGGGACTTCTTTTAGATGTTCCTCTTCAGAAATTGGAAAGAGTAATTTATTTTGTTAACTATATTATAGAGAAAGTTGACAGTGATGCTCAGAAAAAGTTATTGAAAGAGCTTGAAATAGAATTTGAGAGAAAATTTAAAGAAATTTCTAAGTCAAAATTATCTCCGAAAGAAAAAAAGAAAGAAAAAGAAGAACTTCGTCAGAGGTTTTCTATCAGAAAGCAAGAGATTTCAGATATTCGCCCTTTGCGTGTTTTGTCAGAAATTGAATTTCAAGAACTTTCTTTGAAATACGGAGAAATTTTTGTAGCCGGAACTGGGGCAGAAACCTTGGTTAGAATTTTTGAAAAAATTGATTTAAAGAAAGAAATTAAAAAATTAGAAGAAACTCTGGCAAAAACTCCTACTTCGGAAAAAAGAAAGATTTTGAGAAGGTTGAGATTTCTTCAGGGTATGGAAAGGGCTGGTATTCGGCCGGAGTGGATGTTTTTAAAGGTTTTGCCTGTTTTGCCGCCCGATTTAAGACCGATGGTTCAGTTGGATGGAGGAAGATATGCCTCTTCTGATTTAAATGATCTTTATCGAAGAGTAATCAACCGAAACAATAGGTTGAAATATTTATTGGAAATTTCAGCCCCTGAAGCAATTGTCCGTAACGAGAAAAGAATGTTACAGGAAGCAGTTGACAGCCTTTTAGATAATGGAATGAGAAAAACTCAGGTAACCGTTGCCACCACCGGCGGAAAGAGGTCACTTAAATCTTTAGCCGATATTTTATCAGGAAAACAGGGCAGGTTTAGGAGAAATCTTTTAGGTAAAAGGGTTGATTATTCTGGAAGGTCGGTTATTGCTTCTGGCCCGGAACTCCGGCTTCATCAATGCGGTATTCCCAAGATTATGGCTCTTGAACTCTTCCGGCCGTTTATAATCAAAAAACTCCTGGACAAAGAATTGGCTTTTAATATAAGAGGAGCCTCGCGGCTTATTGATGATAAAATACCCGAAGTTTTTACAGCCCTTGAAGAAGTGGTTAAGGATAAATTGGTTCTTTTGAATCGTGCGCCTACGCTTCATCGTTTAGGGATTCAAGCGTTTGAACCGGTTTTGATAGAAGGAGAGGCGATAAAAATTCATCCTCTAGTTTGTAAGGGATATAATGCTGATTTTGATGGAGACCAGATGGCAGTTTATATTCCTCTCTCAGCCGAAGCTCAGAAGGAAGCTCAGGAATTAATGAGGGCTGATAGGAATTATCTTAAACCGGCTACTGGTTTGCCGATTGTTACTCCTACTCTTGATATTATCCTCGGCTGTTATTGGTTAACCGGAGAAGAAGATAAGGCTCAGGGCCAGGGAAAAGCATTTTCAAATTTTGAAGAAGTTATTATGGCAGAACAATTGGGCAAGATTAATATTCGAGCGCGGATTAAAGTTCCTCTTACTGAAAATAACTCTTCTCAAATAATAGAGACAACCTGCGGCAGAATTATCTTTAATAACGCTTTGCCGGAAGATTTCCCTTTCATAAACGAAAGAATAGATTCAAAAAAACTTTCAAAAATAATAAGTGAAATGATTGGAAAGTATTCAGGGGAAACAGTTGAGGAAACGTTGGATAAAATTAAAGATTTAGGGTTTGAATACGCAACTCTATCGGGAATAACTTTAGGTATGGACGATTTTATAGTTCCCAAAGAGAAAGAAAAAATTATGGAAGAGAAAGAAAAAGAAATAGATATGATAGATAGCCAGTTTAAAAAAGGGCTTTTATCTCGGGAAGAAAGAAGTTCCAAAATAATTGAAAGCTGGCAGGAAGCCAAAGAAAGAATTGAAAAACTTGTTGTTGAAACTCTTCCCAAGGATGGCCCTATTTCTTTAATTGTGGATTCCGGCGCCAGGGGTTCTTGGGGTCAATCGGTTCAGATATGTGGAATGAAAGGGCTTGTTACTTCTCCTACCGGCAAAATAATTGAATTACCGGTTAAAAATTCTTTCAAGGAAGGGTTTGATGTTTTGGAGTTTTTCCTTTCCTGTCATGGAGCAAGAAAAGGAACGGTTGATACCGCTTTGAGAACATCAGCCTCCGGTTATTTGACCAGAAGATTGGCTGATGTTTCCCATGAAGTAATTGTTACTGAAGATGACTGCGGAGATAAAGAAGGAAGAGAGATTTTCAGAGAGGATGCCGATGATATTAACCAAGATTTTATTTTCAAGATTGTTGGCAGGGTGGCTCTGGAGAATGTTCGAGATCCCGACTCAAAGGCAACAATAGTAAAAAAAGATGAGGTGATAGATTGGGAGGCAGCCCGGAAAATTGAGGAAGGGAATATTAAAAAAGTAAGAGTTCGTTCTCCTTTAAGTTGTAGAACATTAAGAGGGGTTTGTAAAAAGTGTTATGGTTGGGAGATGGGCAGGAATAAGATGGCAGAACTTGGAGATGCGGTTGGAATTATTGCTTCTCAATCAATCGGAGAACCGGGTACTCAGTTGACAATGAGAACTTTTCATCTGGGAGGTGTAGCCGGAGGCGGAGATATAACTAGAGGTTTGCCCCGGGTTGAAGAAATATTTGAATTGAGAGGGCTGAAAGAGGAAGGAGCGATAAGTTTAACCGAAGGGATTGTTAAAAAAATTGACTTGGAAAAAGGAGAGATTATTATTTCTTCTTCTCAGAAAAAATCTGGTAAATCAAAAAAAGCACAGGAAATCAGATATACAGTTCCGCCAAAATCAGAAATTTATGTAAAAAAAGGAGATAAAGTTGCTCCTGGTCAGGCTCTCTCTTCAGGCCCCTTGGATTTGAAAAAACTTTTTAAATTCTCGGGCATTTCTAAAACTCAGCGTTATATTATCAAAGAAGTTCAGAGAGTTTATGTTGGAGAGGGAATTAACATTCATGATAAACATCTGGAAGTGATAATTAGACAAATGTTTTCTCGGGTAAAAATTGTTGATCCGGGAGATAGCCCTTGGGTTCCGGGTCAGATTGTTTCCCGGGCAGAATTTGAAGAAGTTCAAATTGCTCTCCAAAAAGAAAAGAAGAAAAAAGCCACTTCTCAACCTGTTTTACTCGGTATTTCAAGGGTTTCTTTGACTTCTGACAGTTTCTTATCTGCTGCTTCTTTCCAGGAAACCTCTAGGGTTTTAATAAAAGCTGCTCTTCAAGGAAAGGAAGATAGACTTCAAGGTCTTAAAGAAAATGTTATAATAGGTAGAATGATACCGGCAGGAACCGGTTTCCGGAAATAAAAATTTGAACTGTTTTTTTCAATAGAAATAAAAGCGCAGAGCCAAAAAGGTGAGCGCGGCTATTCTTAATGGTTAAAAAGAAGAAAAGGACAAAAAAAATAGGAAAAAAGAAAAAAAGAACTTACAAGAGCGAAGTTAAAAGAACAAAATATCCCCTTTTAACTGCCAGGGTCAAGCGCTGGATTACCAGTGTTTTAATGTTTGTCCTGGCTTTAATAATTTCTGTTTCTTTTTTCGGAAAAGCAGGTAAGGGAGGGCAAATTATTTTGGAATTTCTTATCCGGCTTTTGGGCAAAGCTACTTCTTCCGTTCCTCTGCTTTTAGTTCTGGGAGGAATTTTATTTTTAAAGCCCCAGAAAAAAAGGGTTTACGCTCCTATTTTCGGCGGTATTTTTCTCTTAATTTTAGGAATAGCCGGACTTTTTGAAGTTCTAATAACGGAGGAAAAGGCAGGGGGTATTCTTGGCTCGATGTTAAGCTGGCCATTGGTTAGTTTCTTTGGGAATTTGGTGACAAGCATTTTGTTTTCTGCTTTGATATTAATTTCTCTTATAATACTGTGGGAGTTTATTCCCAAAGAGCTTAAGAAAACTCCTTTCTCTGGGAAAATGCCGAAAGTTTTAGAAAAAAAACTTGAAGAAAAAGAGAAAGAGAAAGCAAAAAAAGTGATTAAAAAACCGGTTGAAATAGTAAAACCTCCTGAATTTGAAATTAAAAAAGTCGGAGAAATTGAGAAAGAAGAGAAAGAAGAAGAAGAACAAGTTTCTCCGAAGGTTAAACCCGAAAAAGAGGGGTTCCCTTCTTCTCTTAAAGGAGAGTATAAAACTCCGCCGATTGGGCTTTTGTCTGCCCAGAAAGAGACTCCTACTGCCGGTGATATTGAGAACACCTCTCTGATTATTCAGAGAACTTTGGCAAATTTTGGCATTCAAGTTGAAATGGGAGAGGTTAATGTTGGTCCCACTGTTACCCAATATACATTAAAGCCGGCCGAGGGGGTAAAACTGACAAAAATTACCGGCTTGACTAATAATTTAGCCTTGGCTTTGGCTTCTCACCCTATCAGAATAGAAGCCCCAATTCCGGGTAGGTCCTTGGTTGGAATTGAAGTTCCGAATAAAACCAGGGCTCCCGTTACTTTAAAGGATTTACTTTCTCAACAAAAATTTCAAGAGGCTTCTTCGCCTTTGTATTTTCCACTGGGAAAAGATGTTTCCGGAAATTCAGTTTTTGCAGATTTAGAAAGAATGCCCCATCTTTTGGTCGCCGGGAGCACTGGCTCCGGAAAGACAATATTCCTCCAGAATTTGATAGTGAGTTTGATTTATCGAAATTCACCCCGGATTTTAAGATTAATCTTAGTTGACCCCAAAAGAGTAGAATTTCCTATTTACAATAAACTCCCCCATCTTTTGACTCCGGTTATTTTCTCTGCCCCAAAAACAGTCAACCTTTTGAATTGGCTGGTCGGAGAAATGGAAAGAAGATTTGAAATACTCAGCGAGGTTAAAGCCAGAGATATTTCCAGTTTTAATAACATCATAAGTAAAAATTCTAAATTGAAATCCGAATACGGGATAATGCCTTATATTCTTTTAGTGATTGATGAACTTGCCGATTTAATGGCAGCCAAGGGCAGAGATGTGGAGGCGGGGATTGTCAGGTTAAGCCAGCTTGCAAGAGCGGTTGGAATTCATCTGGTTGTCGCCACTCAGAGACCTTCGGTAGATGTTATTACCGGTCTGATTAAAGCGAATCTTACCTCAAGGGTTGCTTTTCAGACAGCCTCCCAGGTTGACTCAAGGACAATTCTGGATACAGCCGGAGCAGAAACTCTTCTGGGAAGAGGAGATATGCTCTATTTGTCTTCTGAATTCGGTAAACCGAAGAGAATTCAGGGCTGTTATGTAGTCCAGAAAGATATCAAAAAAATTATTGATTTCATCAGCAAAGAGAATATTATTACCGATAGAGAAGAAATTGAAGAAAAATTAGAAGAGGAACTTGAAAAACCTTCTCCGGAGAGCGGAGGGGAAGTGTCCGGCTTTGAAGACCCGTTGTACGAAGAAGCGAAAAAAGTGGTTTTAGAATATAAAAAAGCTTCTGCCTCTCTTTTACAAAGAAGATTAAAAATCGGTTATGCCAGGGCTGCCCGGCTTCTTGATATGTTGGAAGAAAAAGGAGTAGTGGGGCCAGCCGATGGAGCAAAACCGAGAGATGTTTATATTGGAGAGGAGGAAAGCGGCGAGTATCAAAATCTGAATAATAATTTCTGATTTCTGATTGAATATTTGACTTTTACTTTTCAAAATATTATTTTTAAGTTAGAATAACAGAGAATAACAAAAAAATTACTTGACAAAAAAGTATGACAAAAAAGAGAACAAAATCTAAAGAAGGGCTGGACGAAGCATTGGAAGAAATAAAACAGAGATTTGGAGAGGGAGCAATTATGAAGTTGACCGGTATAAAGCCGGTTGATGTTGATGTAATTCCAACAGGTTCTCTTTCTCTGGATTTAGCTCTGGGAGTTGGGGGAATGCCTCGAGGAAGAGTTATTGAGATTTATGGCCCCGAGGCTACGGGGAAAACTTCTCTTGCTTTACATATTTTAGCTGAATCCCAAAAAAAGGGAGGGACAGGCGCTTTCGTAGATGCCGAACATGCTCTGGACCCTGATTATGCCAGAAGAATCGGGGTTGATGTTAATGACTTGTTGATTTCCCAGCCCGATTCAGGCGAACAAGCTCTTCAAATAGTTGAAACTTTAATCAGGTCAAGAGCGGTTGATGTGATTGTTGTGGATTCAGTAGCTGCTTTAACTCCCCGGATGGAAATTGAAGGTGAGATAGGCGACCAGAACATTGCCCTACAGGCCCGTTTGATGAGCCAGGCACTTCGAAAATTAGCCGGGATTGTTTCTAAAACTAAAAGCTTAATTATTTTCTTAAATCAAACTAGAATGAAAATCGGCGTGATGTTTGGAAATCCGGAAACAACACCGGGAGGAATGGCTTTAAAGTTTTATTCTTCAGTGCGTGTTCAATTGAAGAGGATTGCTCAGATAAAACAAAAAGACCAAATTATAGGGTCGAGAATCAAAGCAAAAATTGTTAAAAATAAAGTTGCCGCTCCCTTCAAAACGGCTGAATTTGATATTTATTACAATGAAGGTATTTCAAAAACAGCCGATATTATAAATACCGGTTTGAAGTGCGGTTTGATTAAAACAAGCGGCAGTTGGTATCAATACGGAGAGAAAAGAATTGGTCAGGGAATGGAAGGAGCCAAGAGGTTTTTAAGAGATAATTCTAAATTTGAAACAGAGATAAAAAAAGCAATAATGGATAAAATCAGAGAAGAAAAAGAATAATTGTTGAATTTTTGTTGTTCTTCAGTTCTGTTATTCTCTGTCATTGTTAATTCTTACTCTCTGACATATGGTAAAAGAGCCAGAAAACGGGCTCTTTTTATTGCTTGTGAAAGTCTTCTCTGATGAAAGGAACAGAGCCCGGTTTTTTTTCTGGGTTTTATTTTTCCAGAAGCCGAAATAAACTGTTCCAGCGTCTTGGTATCTTTGAAATCAATCTCTTTTATATTTCTCTGACAAAAATAACAATGCATAATTCATTAAGAGAAATATCCTGTAGCTTTAGCGGAAGGCATATTTCTCTGACAAAAATAACAATGCATAATTTTTAAAAAGGAATATCTTTTACGTCTATTTCTTCTTCCTTTTCATCTTCTTCTTCCGCATTTTCTTCTGATTCTTTTGCCGGAACAGAAGAGGATTCTTCTTCGATTACAGGAATATCGTCCTCTTCTATTTTTTCTTCACTTTTTTTATTATCTCTTGGTTTTTCTCTAAACTCGGTTTGTTCCTGTCCCTTCGGGCCGAGTTGAAGGGCATCGGCAATGATTTCGGTTTTGAAACGTTTTTCTCCCGAAGAATCCTGCCAGGACCTGGTTCTTAACCGGCCTTCAATTAAGACCATAGAACCCTTTCTTAAATATTGAGAAGCAATATCTGCCAATTTACCAAAGGCAGTTATATTGTGGAACTCTGTATCCTGTTGCCTTTCGCCTTGCTGGTTGGTAAAGAAACGATTGGTAGCAACTCCGAAAGAAACAACAGGCTGACCCGAAGGCAGATTTCTTTTTTCTGGATCGCGGGTTAAATTTCCTAAAATAAATACTTTATTCAAATTCATAAAATATTAATTTATTTATCGAGAATTTTGCCTAATTTCTTTTCAATTTCTTTAAGCTCGACTTTTTTCTCTTTGTCAGTTTCTTCTTCTTTTTCTTTAATCTCGCTTTGAGAGAAGGCAGGTTTCTTTTTGATTCTTCTTGCCTCCTTGCTTTTTTTCTTGATACCATCTTTTTTTATTGTTAATAAATACCGAAGGATATTCTTTTCTTTTTCAAGCTCTTTTTTTAATTCATCAATCTGTTCGGGTTTCCCTTGAAATTCAACAAAACAAAAAAATGCTTCTTTTTTCTTATTAATAGGATAACTTAATCTAATTCTTTTTGGCAACTCTTCATTTAAAACTTCTCCGAATCTTGAAACTAAAGATTTAATCTCATTCAAAAAATCTTCACTTTGAGATGAATCCAACTGAGGAGAAATTAAAAAATTCAATTGATAGATTTTTTTGTCTTCTGTTGATTCTGATGTCATATAAATACATTTTAACAATATCTTTTAAAATGTCAATTTCTTTGCTAAAATTAACTATAAATTATTGGATATGTTTTTATTTCTATGTCAGAGATTAATCCCAAAATTTTTAAAGCTTACGATATTAGAGGAATCTACCCAACAGAAATCAATGAAGATTCTGCTGAAATTATAGGGAGAGCTCTGGTTAGATTTTTAATAAATAAATCAAAAAAGCGTTTGCCCGGCAAGCTGAAAATTGTTATTGGCAGGGATACAAGAAGTTCTTCAAAACCTCTTTTTTCGGCTTTTAAAAAAGGGATTTTAAAGGAAGGTCAAGATGTGATTGATATAGGTTTAGCTCCAACGCCAATGTTTTATTTCGCTGTTTGGAGTTCTGGTTTTGATGGAGGAGCCGAAATTACAGCTTCTCATAATCCTCCGGAATATAACGGCCTAAAAATAGTTGGCAAAGGCGCAAAGATGCTCGGTATAAATAGTGGCCTGGAAGAAATCAAAAAAATAGCCTTTAAGATTGCCTCAGGGGTTTCGAAAAAGAGAATCTCCGGTTGGGGGAAATTGAGAAAGAAAAGTATTTTAAAAGAGTATTTAGAATTTAATTTTCAGGATATAAATCTTAAAAAACTCAGAGATTTAAAGATAGTTATTGATACCGGCAATGCTGTTCCTGGGGTTTGGATAAAAGAGCTTGAAAAATATCTCCCTTTTAAAATTTATCATCTTTTTCCGGAACTTTCGGGAGATTTTCCCAATCATTTGCCAAATCCTTTAGAAGAAAAAAACATAAAAGACTTGAAGAATTTTGTTAGAAAGAAAAAAGCTTCTCTTGGTGTAGCTTTTGATGGAGACGGAGATAGAATTGTTTTTATTGATGAAAAAGGGGAAACTATTCCGCCCGATTTTATAACCTGTCTGATTTCGGAAATACTTTTAAAAAAAGAGAAAAACGCTTTTAAAAAATCCGATAGCCCAGTTTTGAAAGCCAGCAACAAAAAGAATAGAAAGAAAAAAATTGTCTATAATATTTGTTCAAGTAATATAATCAAAGAAGTGGTTGAAAAGAACGGTGGAGAAGCTATTGCCTGGAAAGTTGGTCATACTTTTGTTAAAGAAAAAATGCAAAAGACAGGAGCAATTTTTGCCGGGGAGTATTCTGGTCATTATTTTTTGAGAAATCATCATTTTTGCGAAGCGCCTCTTTTTATCTTGCTGAAAATCTTGGAAGAAATATCTCTTTCTGGAAAACCAATTTCAAAAATACTGGTGAAATATAAAAAATATTTCAATTCTGGCCAGATAAATTTGGAGGTTCAAAACAAGAAGAAGAAATTGGAAGAGCTCGAAAGGATATATAAAGCCAAACTTAAATTAATTCCGGGTATTGCCGAGAAAAAAGTTATTTCCCATTTAGATGGTTTAAGAATCAATTTTCCAAATTGGTGGTTTAATGCTCGCCCTTCAAATACCGAGGACCTTTTGAGAATAGTAGTAGAATCTGACTCCGAACATTTAATGAAAGAAAAAATAAAGGAATTAAGAAATATTATTGAAAAGAAATAAGAAATATTACTAAGGGAGATAAAAGGGTGAGATGAAAAAAAACAGCCAATTCATTTGCTGATGTCTACTGGTGGCATCCACTGATATTTGCTGATGTTCGCTTGCGCTTTATAGGAAAACAACTTCAAAAAATTTGATTGTTCTTAACCAAAAGCTCCGCTTATTAGCGGAACTTTTGGATTCTTATAAGATTTATTACTGCTTTATGTGCTTTATTTTATAGCGTCTTTTAGAGATTTACCGGCTTTAAATCTTGCTACTTTCTTAGCTGGAATTTTAATGGTAGCTCCGGTTTGAGGGTTTCTTCCGGTTCTAGCTTTTCTTTTGCTGACGGTGAAAGTACCGAAGCCTGTCAAAACAACATCCTTTCCTGCTTTAAGCCCTTTTTCAATCTCTTCTAAAAGAGTATTTAAACAATCGCCAGCACATTTTTTTGAGCAATCAGCAGCTTTTGCCAGTGCTTCGACTAAATCTTCTTTTGTTACTTTTGCCATTTTTTTGTTAGTTTAATTTAAAATCTTATCGACCTTTTTTATTTTTCTATATCTCATTATACCACTTTTGGCGTAAATACCAAGCAATATAGCCATATATATAATACAGCGGCAATGAATACGGTGGGCAAATGTAATGTCCGAGATGGCAAGAGCAACAATAACCGGATTTTTTAGAGAAAAATTATCTGGCGTATTCTATTACTCTTGTTTCTCTTATGACGTTAACTTTTATTTCCCCGGGATAATTAACTTCTTGCTGTATTCTGCCGGCTATATCTTTAGCCAGTTTGTAAGCTTCCAGGTCCCCCACTTCTTCCGGATGAACAAAGATTCTGACTTCTCTTCCAGCCTGAATAGCATACGCTTTTTCCACTCCCTCAAAAGATAAAGCGATTTTTTCCAGTTCCTCCAATCTCTTGAGATAATTTTCAACCGTGTCTTTTCTGGCTCCCGGTCTTGCTCCTGATATCTGGTCAGCCACTTTAACCAAAATTGCTTCCAAACTTTCTGCTTCATATTCTTCATGATGAGCTTTCATGGCGTCGATTATTTCCTGAGGCTGCTCGAATTTCTCTAAAATTTTAATCCCAATATCAACGTGAGAGCCTTCTATTTCCCTATCTACCGCTTTGCCGATGTCATGTAAAAGGCCGGCTTTTTTGGCAGTTTTTACATCTGCTCCCAATTCTTCGGCCAAGACGGCAGCCAGGTGGGATACTTCAATTGAGTGTAAGAGGACGTTCTGGCCGTAACTTGTTCTAAAATACAATCTTCCCAAGAGTTTTACTATTTTCGACGGCAAGTCAACTATACCTGTTTCATAAAGGGCATTTTTCCCAAATTCTTCTATTTGGTTTTCGACCTCTTCTTTTGCTTTTTCTATTGTTTCTTCAATTCTGGCAGGCTGTATTCTTCCGTCCTGAATTAATTTTTCGAGAGCAACTTTGGCAATTTGCCGCCGTATAGGATTGAAAGCCGAAATAATTACTGCTTCCGGTGTGTCATCAACTACTACTTCAACCCCGGTTAATTTTTCGAAAGCTTTAATATTTCTTCCTTCTTTTCCGATAATTCTTCCTTTAATTTCATCTGAAGGTAAAGAAACAGTGGTTGTTGTCAGTTCTTGAGCCTGGGGAAGGGCATATTTCTGGATGGCTAAGGCTAAAATTTCCTGAGCTTTTTTATTCAGGGCCTCTTTTCCTTCTTGTTTCAATTTTTTCATTTGCTCGAACAATTCTCTCTGATGTTCTTTTTCAACTTCTTTAAAAAGTTCCTCTTTTGCCTCTCTTTTGGAAAGACCGGAAACCTTTTCTAAATTCTTTTCAATCTCACCTTTTGCTCTTTCCAATCTTTCTTTTATTTCCTTTAGTTTTTTTAACTTTTCTTCAAATTCCCTTTCTTTTTCTTCAAAATTAGAAATTTTTTTCTCCAAGATATGTTCTCTTCTGAAAAGCAATCTTTCTGTTTTTAGAAGCTCTTTTCTTCTTTCGTCGGTTTCTTCCTGTGATTTGGATAAGATTTTATTTGCTTTTTCCTGAGCCTGGGAAATGATCTCTTCAGCCTCTTTTTTGGCTTGCTGAGATTTCTTTTGGAGTTTAGCTTCTATTGTTCCTTTCTGTTTTCTAGCAATTGATTGTCTGGCATAGTATCCTAAAATTGATCCTAAAATTAACGCAATAATGCCTACACCGAGTAGGATTAGTTGATTCATATTTTAAACTGAAAATTTGGTTAATCATAATATAGAAGCATATTCTTTAATTAATAGAAGCCGTAGAATTTTCTTAATGTTTGCTTCTAAAATTAGACACCAAATTTCATTGGTTATTTTCTATACTTTAGTTTAACAAAAAAGAACTCCCTTGTAAAGGGAATTATAAAAGAGAAGTAAATCTAAACAAAAATATCGGGCACCTTTTAATCTCGAAAAGTGACCGTTGAAAAGTATTTGTTGAATGGTTCTATGGTTCTATTTCTTTCCATTTTGGAAGAGGATAACTTACCCCGATAATCCGGGTTCTGGTACAGGAACCTACATCGTCGGTGATATTGAGATAAACATTTTTGTCGCCGGTTGTGGTAAATCTTACTTCAGGATTTGGTACGGTAGCCGAACTTCCGCTAGCAAATTCGGTTCCGGGAGGAAAGATCCAGAGAAAATCTGTTGTAGTGCAGGAAGGAGAAGGAATTTCTCCGCTTATATCATAACAGGTGCTTGGATCTTCGGAGCAAACACCTGATTCTTCAATGGCGCAAAACTGAACAAACTCTTCTACTGATGGAGAAGCAGGTGACCAGGTGAAATCAGGGTCAGGATAGGCATGATCTGGGGTGGTGAATGAATCTCCTGGAGGAAGGGTAGGATTGCCTTCGGGAGAAGGGGGATAAATCCAATCATCAGATTCCATTTCTCTCTCATCCCAAACTTTTAATCTCCAGTAATAAGTTGTGTTGTAAGATAGAGGATTTGAAGGGGAATAACTATTTGAGGCAGAATAAACCTTGCCTGAATCTATTTCGGGTGAAGTGAAGCCAAAGTTGTTATCTACCTGGATTTGATAAGCCCCTTGGTTATCATCATCCGGGTCGGAAAAAGTCCAGGAGAAAGTCGGATGTAAAGGAGCGGTACAATAATTTCCCTGGTCAACTGAAAGAGTGTGGGCGGTTGGGGCTCGGTTAAAACTGAAAGAAGTTTTCACTTTATAATCAGGATGAGTCGGGTCTCCGCAGTCCGGGTAACTGTCACAAGCTCCACCTTCGCAGTTTTCGCAGTTGAAACTGAGCCAGCCGATAGCCGTATCTCCCCAAGCCCAGCCAGAAAACTCTTGGTAAGTTGGACTGGAAGGATTTATGTCAACCGATACGCCGTAATTTGAGCCTTTCAAGTGTATCCATCCATCGGTTAAGTTTAAAATTCTTGCCCAGCCGGATACTTCACCGGTTTCCAAATTTATTTCTGCCCGGCAGACTCCCGAAGGACAGCCGGAAAGGTCGGCAGTATTGAAACTTATCCAGCCGATATTCTCTGACCAAGCATAGCCGGAAAAAACACCGTCAGAGTCGATATTTACTCCGTAATCAATTGTTCCTCCGCCGCTTGTATTGTTAAAACTAACCCAGCCGATATTTTCTGACCAGGCCCAGCCAGAAACATTTTCATCGGTTCCGGCCCTAACTTCTTTTGGTTCTTCTTGATAGACCAAAAAGAATCCAAAAGTTATACTTAAGGTTATTAAAGAGGCCAAAAATATTGTTGATAAACTTCTTTTCATAAAAACCTCAATAAACTCTCAGCAGAAGAAAACCGGTTAGTCATCTGCTATTCGTAATAACAATAGATTCTGGTGACATAGTAATTCGGATTACTGTAATCCTGCCATCTATAATAATCATCACCATAGGTCTGGAAAAATGCGTAGTACTGTTGGGTTCGGCTGGCACTGGAGTGAGTATAATAGTGTCCATGGAGGGCAAAACAAATATTCCTTAAGCTTTCGGTGAAAGCTGCAATATTCCGATTCCTTTCAGCACCGTTATACCAATATCTGACCTTGGGGTTTTCGCAGCGAAAATAACTTGTATAGAAATAAATCTCACTACAGTAAACTAACCCGTTAGCTATTGTTCCGCTTTTTTGGTAAGCATGGGTGCCCGACAGCCTGGTATTAGTGTTTATATCGGTGGAATCGACACAGCCATTGCATATGACATTTTCTGCGGCGATAGATTTAACGGTAGAGAGGGTGACAGCATCGGAATCCAGAGAGGGAGCGCCGAGATTAGTTATCCTGTAACCGTTCATGTTTATGTTGCCGCCCAAAGTTACCCCGAAAACCTGTTGGACAAGAAAGTAAGTTGCCATTATACTCAGAATACCGACACTAAGAATAATTGTTTTTTTAGACATATTCTCTGAAATTTATTTTACAATCATTTTTCCTTTCTCACCCCGACCTTTATGCCCGGGGATATCACAGAAAAACTCATATTCTCCGATTTCTGAAGGAGCGTAAAAAGTAATTGCTCTTGTTTCACCGGGACCTACTCCAACTGCGACCTTAGATAAAATTTCGTCTTCAAACTTAAAAATATGAGTCCATTTGTCCTGACTGGTCACAATAAGAATTACTTTTTCTTCTTCATTAACTTCAAAAGTTGACGGTTCAAAACCTTCTGCGCTTATCTCTATCCTAATTGCTTCTTCTGGAATTTCAGCTTCCTCTAAAGGAGGTGATGACATCGGTTTATCGGGATTTTGCCAATTGACCGGCTCAACCGGCAGGCCTCTGACGGGAGTTTCTTCCCAAATTTCTCCTTCGGGAGGTCGTTCGGCTTTGAGGAGAATTGAAATAGCCAAAATTACTATTCCAATAAAAGTTATTGCGATTATGGGAAATAAAATAATTTTTTGTTTAGACATTGATAATCAGTTTTTAATAATGACTTTTAGCTTTTAATCACTATCAGGATTTACTAAATTTGTCCAATCTTCAGCATCAATACGAGGAAGGGTTAATCTATAAGAGACTTCACCTGATTTTTCTCCCTGAATAATCAGTTTTTCTCCGTCTTTTTGATACCAGGTCTTGCCACCAAAACCGGGAGTCAAAAGAACAACCAAATCACTCATTTTTTTGTTTGAGGTTTCCCAAAAGAGCCACAAATCACTTCCTTTCTCTAAATCATTGAAATCAATTATATATTTACCCTCAGAATTTAATCGGACAATTCCGCTGGTCTCCGTTCTTACTCCTCCAGCAAAATCTGCAACATAAGTACTGTATTTCTTTCCATCAATTTCGTAAACAGGGTCAATGGTATTGACGGTTAATTTATTCCACTTGTATGTAGCGGAACCTAGATTATATGTACTACCACTGGGAAGGAGGTTGCCACCGATAACTACACTATCTTGTATAAAAAGAGAAGCGCCCGAACTGGTAATATAGGTATTAGAGTTAGCAATATAGAGCTTGCTGGCTGCCAATCCCTTATAAGCATCAGCTGCTTTGTTTCTTATATGAAGATATTCACTATTGATAGGGTCGGCACAAACATCATAA